>CALSAT010000087.1:0-11137 GCA_943372905.1 Bacteroides fragilis
GTGGCATTGAAATTGATCTTCGCAGCTTCTCGTAATACTGGCTTGAAACTGGACACGATATCTATCCCCCCTTTCTTGGTCGTATCTTTCTGAGCGTTGGATATCCCAAAAGAGAAAATTCCCAATCCCAAAAGAAAGGATCGCCTTAACCGTTGATTCATCATTTTAATTTCCATTTCGTTCTGTCTTTATATTCTCTCCGGCAAAACCGGCTGTATTTATTATACTGTACAAATAGAAAAAGCAATTTCGATATTCAACCACTATCATCTATTATCTATTATCTACCCTCCCACCTTGCTCGACTGTCCTTCTTCATCCACCACTGCATTCAGTTTCGCCTGGGCTTCTCCTTTCAGTTCAGGGTCCACCGTATTGTCCACCACACTCTGGAAAGTGGCTTTAGCATTGAAAAAATCTTTTTGTTTAAAATAAATATCCCCCAGCAACAGATAGGCTTTGGTGATCCAGTAGTCATAAGAACCACTCTTATTAATGGTCTCAAAAGCCGATTTCTCCGCATCTCCCAGTTTATTCAACTGGAACCAGCAGTTGGCGATCTCATACCGGGCTTCCGCTGCCAAGGCTGCTTTATTCAACTGTACTACCGATTTAAAACCCGCAATGGCCTGATCGTATTGGCGGTTTACCTGGTACGATTTACCAATAGCCATATTAGCCAGTGTCTTATCATCACCGCTGCTGCCTTTGGCCGCTGTCAGCTCTTTTGCATTCTCCACCGCCTCTGTCCATTTTTCCTGCTGGTACTGGCAGCGCAATAGTCCCCGCATGGCTTCCAGTTTGTTTTCCTGGCTGGAAGTGATCTGCTTCAACTGGGCATAGTATGTTTCTGCTTTGGCATAATTCTTCAACTCAAAGAAATTGATACGTGCCGCGGTGAGCACTGCTCTCTCTGCATATTTGTTGGGTGCATTTTCCGCCACTGCATCGTAGCCTGTCAGCGCATTGTTCCAGTCTTTCTTTGAATTATAAATTTCAGCCCGGTTGAAATTCGCATCCAGTGCATGGGCTCCGTTCGGGAATTTTTGCAGGTAATTATTAAATGCAGCCAGGGCGGCATTAATGTTCTGGTCATCATATTGCTTCTCCGCCGCCGCATAAGTAAGAGAGTCTTCGGTATCCACACTCAATGGACGACCAGCTTCCCGCATAAAGGCCGCATATTCTTCCGGCTTTCCATCTTCTATATAAATGGTCTTCACATTATCCAGCGCATCTTCTGCTTCCGGAGAACTGGGGTACTTGTCTACCAGTATCTTGAACTGCTTCAATGCTTCCGCATTATTATCAATATTATAATAAGCCGTTCCCATTTTCAGGTGTGCCTGTGGTATCAGGCTCGCATTGCCACTGGTCTTGATCACATTGCCTAAGTAAGGAATGGATTCCCGGAAACGTTCATCGCCCATATAGGTATTGGCGATCTCCATATTAGCATCCGTAACCAATGATGAAGTGGGGAACTTCCTTATCATCGTATTCATCAGGGATATCTTTTCAGTAGAACTTTTCACTCCCGCCAGCATCGCATTTTGGAAAGTGGCATAGTCCTCCGAAGGCCATGAAAGCTTTATCGCATTGTCATACATATTTTTGGCTTTCGTATATTCCTTCTGCATATAATAGCAATCAGCCGTGCGGATATACGCATCCTGCGTCAGTGGATCGGAAATAAGCGCCGGGTTTTTAGCCAATGGCTCAAAATATTTTTGGGCTACCGGGTAGTTTTCCTTGCGCAGGTATGCGTATCCCAAATTATATCGTCCGTTATTGATATTCGCTTCACCACTTGTTGGCGAACCTGCATCAGCATAGGCATGATAATATTTTATGGCATCATCCAGTTTATTATTGCGGTAAGCCAGTTCCCCTTTCCAGAAATTAAGCAGCGGTTTTACAGAACCATTATTAGGATCTGCCAGTGCCTTATCCAGCATGGCATCAGCTTCCGCCAGGCGGCCATCATTGATCAGCTCCGTAGCACGGCCATAGAGTATGCGGGGATAAAGCCGTTTCGCATTCTCGGACGGTTTATCAAGGCTTTCCAGCAATACCTGGGCATCTTTGAAATTATTGGTATTGGCCAGTACATCCACCATCAGTTCCTTCGCCTCCGGGTTGTAAGTTGAGTTTGGATAATCAGCGATAAAAGAACTCAGGCTGTTCAGCGCCTCGTCCTGGTAACCGAGTTCGTAAGACAGTTTGGCATACTGGTATTTAGAAATTTCTTTCTGCTCCGGATAACTGCTGTTGGAAGAGCAAAAAAGGAAGGCATTTCTTGCATTCGCCTTTTGGCCTGTTTTCAAATAGGCATCCCCTAATAAATACATGGCATGCTGACTCAGCGAATCATCTTTGCCACTCAATTGCTTAAAGCCTTCAATGGCTTTGGTCAGTTGCTTCGCCTGGTAATAACAATAAGATAATTCATACAGGTCTTCCCTGCGTACCTTTTTAGAACGGCTTACATAATCTTCCAGGTAAGGAAGAGCTTTGGCATATTCCTTTTTTTCAAAATAAGCATGACCAAGCATCTGCTTTAATTCAAGGTCGTAATACTGGGAACTGCTGCCGGACTGCAACTTATTTTGTATATAAGTAATGGCTTCCTCTTTCTTGCCCTGTGCGTAATATATCTGGGCAATATAATAAGGCACTACGGTTCCATAGTTCTTTTCATTCTCCACTATTTT
Source organism: Bacteroides fragilis (assembly GCA_943372905.1). Classification (GTDB taxonomy): domain Bacteria; phylum Bacteroidota; class Bacteroidia; order Chitinophagales; family Chitinophagaceae; genus JJ008. Next base: position 2,715 of record CALSAT010000087.1, read on the forward strand.
GAAACTTTCCAGTGCCGTGGCATACTGACCATCCCGGAAAGAAAGAAATCCATAGTAATAATTCGCATCCATGTAATTGGGATCATCTTTGATCATTCGGATGCTGTTGAACAATGGCTTGGCCTCCGCAAATCGCTGCAGGGTAAAATAGGCATACCCCTGGTGAAACTTCATATCCGATATTTCCCGGTTGCTCAGGTTGGCTATTTCAGTCTGCTCATAGCGGTTGGCCGCCTCTGGCAGTTTGTTTTGCCGGAAATAATACTCTCCCAGGTGGTAATTCATCATCTGCACACGGGCAGTATTTTTCTCCAGGTCAATATATTCAAGCGCTTCTTCCTCTGCCCGGCCTTCGTTTTGTTTCAGGGCACACACCGTGGTGTAATAGCTGATCTCCTGCACTGTAACCGGCAGGTTGGCTTTGTCTGTTTCCCGTACTGCTTGCTTCAGTTCTTTAAATAGGGGATAGGCCAGGCTGTACTGTTCTTTCTGAAAATATTCCTTCGCTTCTTTGAAGGTTGTTTCGGGGTCTGTGTAATAACGGGTTTGCTGTGCAAATGAACAAACACTAAGTAAAATGGCTATAGCTAACAAGCTTTGATTCTTCATGTTGGGATGTCCTTTAACCGATGGCCCCAAAAGGCGGGGATGAATGGATAAACGTTGCGAATATTCAAATTATTTCCTCTAAACCCAAACATCATTCCAAACAGGTGTGGATAAGTAAGTGATCGTATATGGTTTAACATTTTATTGGTTATATCAGACAGATGTAATCAGTAAAAGAACAATAAAAACATCCCGCCAGATGAAATAAAATAATAATTAGCTTCGGGCATGTTTATCACAGAAACACAAATAAGAGTGCGGTATGCTGAAACCGACCAAATGGGTGTCGTCTATCACAGCAATTACTTCCCCTATTTTGAATCTGCCCGTGCTGAATCCATCCGCCAATTGGGATTTACCTATGCAGATATGGAAAAAATGGGTGTCATCATGCCAGTCGTTGATGTGCATTGCCGCTATTTACGGCCGGCTAAGTACGACGATCTGCTCACAGTAAAGACCATGCTGAAAGAACTGCCCGTACATCACAAAATCGAATTCCATCACGAAGTATATAATGAACAGGATGAATTACTGGCCGTGGGGAAGATCACCCTGTACTTCATGGAGGCCAAAGGGATGAAAAGGACCACCATGCCCGCTGAACTGCTTGAAAAACTGCAATCATATTTTGCCTAATTTTATTTGATGGAGAACTTTACCGGCCCAATACCAGGAAATAATGACGAAAAGACGCTTGTTCCGGGAGAAGAAGGCCCTGCCACCGACGGTCCTTCCGTTGCAGACATAGCTCCGGTATTACCCAAGTATGAAAAAAAAGACCAGGCAACCAATATCTGGCTTAGATCTTTTGTAAGCCTGGCGGCCTACCTTGTTTTAGGCTATTATATATTTCCCAGCACTAAAATACTCCTGCTGATCACCGTTATTGTAATGATCCATGAACTGGGACATTTCTTTGCCATGAAATTTTTTGGCTACAATGATCTTGGTATTTTCTTCATCCCGTTACTGGGTGCTTATGTATCAGGAACCAAACGGGAGATATCCCAACGGCAATCGGCCATTATTCTCCTCGCCGGTCCATTGCCCGGCATCATCATGGGCGCCCTGCTTTTTTTATGGTGGCAACACAATCCGCTTGCTTTCTTTTGGGGCATCCCCGTTTTTAACATCGCAATAGCGTTCCTTTTACTAAACCTCATCAACCTTGTACCCGTTTACCCGCTGGATGGCGGGCAATTGCTCAACCGGGTTTTCTTAGATGAAGAAAGCTGGATCAGCAAAGGATTTATACTGTTGTCTATCGGGGCTTTGGTATGGATCGCTTTATTTGCTTTTGCAAAACCTTCCTATCCACTACTGCTGTTTCCGGCCATGATGATACTGCGTTTGTTTGGAGAAAAGAAAATAAACAGCATTGAAAAAAGAATTGAGGAGGCGGGTATCAATACCGATCTTGAATATAAAGACCTGCCGGATGAGGATTACTGGAAGATCAGGAATATATTAATTGAAGAACATCCCTCCTTCCGGGATGTGGACCCGGCTCCGCCATATGTGTATAGCGAAAAAGAAGATAAAATAATGACGATGGTGCAAAGCCTGCTTCATCGCCATTTGATACAGGATGTATCTGTAGTGGGTAAAATCATCATCTTTCTTATCTGGGCCGCTGCTATCGCCTCGCCGTGGTTGCTGAATATGCATACCTTACTGTTACAAAGGCTGGGACTTTAAACCGCCCTCTTGGTAGATCAATTCTCTGTTATTAAAAATGTAAAACATGAAACAACTGGTTCTTTTGATCGTATTGGCAGGTTTATTTGCCTGCAAATCAAAAACGAAAAGCGGGCCGCTGCCCGAAATACCCGGTACAAACAAAGATTCCATCACGGCACAGCCTGATACTGCCGGAACAACTGCCGCTGGTAAGATCGACATTGAAAGTTTTGGCGATATAAAACTGGGACAGCACTACAGTGAAATAATAAAAGCATTGGGAAACCCCGGTTCCAAATCAAAGGCAGTGGAATGGGGTGCTGATGGCCTGCTGCATGAGGACTGGACATGGATTGACAAAGGACTCACATTGAACTTTTCTTCCGTTATCGGAAAAGTGGAAAGCACCCTTTCTCTTTTTTCTATAACAGCAAAAAGCCCCTGTATTTTTAAAACAAAGGCGGGCATGGGAATTGGCAGCAGTTATGAAGAAGTACAGGCGGCTTATAAAGGGCATATTGATCCCGCAAGTGGTGATACAACGATAATTGTAGGTTCAGTGTACGGCGGTATCATCTTTACTTTTAAAGAAAAAAAGGTAGCTGAAATATTCCTGGGTGCTGCCGCAGAATAGTTATACCCGGTGATGATCTGGTCTCCAGTTTTTAACAGCCTCTTTAATTTGTTTAGGCAGCATTTTTTCTTCCACTGCTTTCTTGGCCAGTGCAGGAAACTCTTCATCGCTGGCAAAACGAAGTGCAATGATTTGACCTAACCGGAGCTGCTTGTCCAATGGCTTCCCGGTAAGTATAAAATGACGGAAATTCTCTTCAGCACGGATTGCCCTGTCCTGGGCACGAAGGGCAAAAACCCTTGCATACCAGAATAAACTGATCAGTACCAGGAAAACAACAACAAGCAGCGCTGCTGAATAATGCGTATGCGCATCCGCATGAAAAAGATTCACTATACTGCCAATCAATCCTGCCAGGAGTAATAAACCGGTAACACCGTGATAAGCTGGCACCAGCCGGGTGTGATTCTTTACATTTTGTTCTGTCATAAGAGATCGTTTTGGGTTAACACTTTCGTGTATTAAAAACCGAATGTACTGTATTTAACACCGTTTACACAAATCTGTATGGGCCAAAATCTCTCACTATAGTATGTCATCATTGATCTTTTGCCTTGAATCATTGGAGCTGGATCCATTCTTACTTGCCCCTTCCTTGCTTGCTGATTGCCTGCAACCTGCCGCCTGATGGCTGTATCCTCCGTTCATCCTTCGTTCAACCTTCGTTCATTCTCCGTATTGCCGGCTTTCTTTATGCTGGTGGCTCTCATCAAACCCCTCCCCTACCCCACCCGTCATTTCCCATTCACTACTCTCCACTACCTACTCCCCACTCACCATTCCCTACTTCAACTCATCCAGCACCTTGTACATCTTATTCACTAACCCGGAGGTTTTGCCTCCATAATTATTCACCAGGAAAGAAAAGATATATTCCTTCCCGTCTTTTGCTTTATGGTATCCACAGAAGCCTTTCACATCACTGATGGTGCCGCTTTTCATTCTCATACCATTATAGTCGGGCAATGAATTATAGAATGAGGAAAACCATTCCCTGCTTTTAGCATACTTCAGTATTTCCACCTGTGCATGAGTGGTCACCCGGTTGAGCGGCGACAAGCCGGAACCATCATAGATATTCAGTTCGTCCTCCTCAATCCCTTTGCCTTTCCAGAATCTTTTAACAATAGCCACGCCACTGTCTGTAGAACCAAAGCCCTGCTTCTCATAAGCAAAGGTTTTTATCAATGCTTCACCATAGAGATTGATGCTCTTTTTATTGAACCAGTAAATAATAGAATCAAGGGTAGGTGAATAATGAGTATACATAAAAGTTGAAGTCTTTTCATTGATCGGATCAAAGTCCTGGCCGGTGTCAAAAATGGTGGAAAGATCATATAAGCCGGTAATGCCTGCTTTTCTCAACGTATCAACCAGCCTGCCCTGGAATTCAAGAACCGGTGAAGGCGTGGCGCCGGTTATGGTAAAGCGTTTCTCTCCCGCCGGAATAGTTCCTTTGATATAGGCAGTGCCAGAACCCGAAGGCAGATAAATGTATGCGTTATCTCCACTCCCCTTTGCAGCAGTGGTTACTTTCGAAATGATCTCATGACTGCTCCATAACGAAGGCTTAACATCTACCAGTTCTACAGGGTCCCCAATAGAGTTCCCCGATCTTAATACAATTTCGTATTGGTTCTCCCGCCAGTTCAGCGCCCCGGAGCCAGCTCCGTAATAGTTCCCGATATCCTGCCATATCCATCCATCCGGAGTATTCGTTACTTCAAATTTGCTGTCATCTACATATAAAAGATAGTTGACGGTATCTGCCTTCAGAGCTTTTATACTTTTAGTAAATTGACTCACTATCTCCGACTCCCTGGTATTAGCATATCGCCAGCTGCCAAAGGTAGGATCACCGGAAGGCAATACAAAAATGCGGCTGTTAAGCTTTCTTCCGGAAACGACACCCTGGTAACCAAGACGGGTTTTATACCTGAAATCCTTTCCCAATAACTCAAAAGCCGTAACACTGGTAATGATCTTTTGTGTAGAAGCGGGAGCCAACCCTGCCTGCGAATTCTTATCAAACACCACCTGGCCGGTTCTGGCATCAATTACATACAATGAACTGATCGCATGTTTCAATTGACCGTCACTCTCAAATTGCTGAAAGGCCTTTTGCAGGTTTTGAGTAACAGTCTGGCCGTACCCTGCAGCAATTAATAAACTCGAAGTGATCACTAAAATGGCTTTCTTCATTGGTGAAACAATTATGCCTTAAAACTAAAAAGAATTAAATTTGAAAGATGGAAAATGAAGTTAAAGAACCAGCGCCGAAGTATAATTATATTTCTCCGAAGGAGTACCTGGAGAAAGAAAGAAACGCGGAATATAAAAATGAATACTATCATGGACAGGTCCTGGCCATGTCAGGCGCCAGCCTGAAACACAATATTATTGACAGAAACCTCGTGAGCAATATCGGCTCTTTTCTGAAAGGAAAGAATTGCCAGGTATTACCCGGCAATATGCGGGTAAGCACCCCCACACATGATACTTATATGTATCCCGATGCGCTGATCGTTTGCGGTGATCCCCTGTTAGAAGATGACAAATTTGACACCCTGTTAAACCCGGTGGTAATTTTCGAGATACTTTCACCTTCCACCAGGAGTATTGATAAAGGCCGCAAATTCTTCTTCTACCAGCAAATAACTTCGCTGAAAGAATATATCATGATCGATTCTCTCAAAAGATTTATTCATATTGCCAGAAAGCAATCCGATAACTCCTGGATGATGGAAACCGTAACGGATGAACGATCTCATATTACGATTGTTGCAATCAACTATAAATTTTCTCTTGATTTAATCTATGAAGGCACTGGCCTTTAATTAGCATGAAAACAAAACAAATCAATGCCTCTGTCATCACCATCGGTGATGAACTGCTGATCGGACAAACTATCGATACCAACAGCGCTTTCATAGCCCAGGAACTGAATAAGATCGGTGTGTGGGTGCGCCGCCGGGTGGCCGTAGGTGATGTGTACGATGATATCTGGCAGGCACTCGATGAAGAAGGCAAACAATCAGATATTGTTATCATCACCGGCGGACTGGGCCCCACTGCAGATGATATTACCAAACCCCTTCTTTGCAACTACTTTGGTGGCAAACTGGTGGTGAATGAAAAAGTACTGGCCCATGTAAAGCATTTATTTGAAGTAGTGTTTCGCCGACCCGGCCCCATATTGGAACGCAACCTTAAGCAGGCAGAAGTGCCGGATGTATGCACTGTACTGTTTAATGAAAGGGGCACAGCGCCTGGAATGCTATTCAGGCCCCCTGACCCCCGCAGGGGGGATTTAGAACCCGATAATTCAAAGAAACAAGATAAATATCAAAGAGCTGATCCACTCGTCTATGGATTACTAAAAGAATTTGTTGCGACACATCGTAAAAATCCAACTGAAGCTGAAAGAGTTTTATGGGAGATTTTGAAAGGCAAGAAAATGGCAGGTTTTAAATTCAGGCGTCAGCATATAATATCAGATTATATTGCGGATTTCATTTGCTTATCTGAGCAATTAATAATTGAAGTAGACGGCCTGTATCACCAGCTACCGGAGAATCAGATAAGTGACGAACAAAGAACAAAGTATCTGAATGAGCTGGGCTTTGAAGTAATGCGATTTACGAACGAGCAGGTACTTCATACCAGTGATGATGTAATCAATAGCATCGTTGAGCGGCTAAAGAAAAGACATTTTGAACTTTCGGACGCTAAAATCCCCCCTGCGGGGGGTGGGGGGGCTTTCCCTGAGGGGAATAGGCGGCCCATCTTCATCTCCCTCCCCGGTGTGCCGCATGAAATGAAAGGCCTCATCACCAAAGAAGTAATACCATTCTTACTGAAAGAATTTGAGATGCCGGCTATTATTCACCGTACAGCTTTCACAGCCGGGCAGGGAGAATCACAGATCGCTGAGCTGTTAAAAGACTTCGAACCTTCTCTGCCAGAATATATCAAGCTGGCCTACTTACCTAACTATGGCATGGTGAAACTGCGCCTTACTGCCAAAGGGAATACAAAGGAAGAAGTGGAGAAAGAACTGCTTCCTTATTTTGAGAAATTACAGGAACTGGTGAAGGATTTTTTGGTAACCAACGAAGATGAAGGACTGGAAGTGGTGATTGGGAAGATCCTGAAAGCCAGAGGTAAAACCATGGCCACAGCAGAAAGCTGCACCGGAGGCTACATCGCCCACTTGATTAGCAGCATTGCCGGGTCCTCCGCCTATTATAAAGGAACAGTGGTAAGCTATGCCAATGAGGTAAAGCAAAATGTGCTGGGCGTAAAGCCGGAAACCCTTGCGTCAGTGGGGGCCGTAAGTAAAGAAACCGCAACTGAAATGGTGACCGGGGCCATTAAAAAGCTGGGGGTGGATTTTGCACTGGCCACTTCAGGCATTATGGGCCCGGATGGCGGCACGGATGAAAAACCGGTAGGTACAGTGTGGATAGCAGCAGGCAATAAGGATAAGGTGGAAACCCTCAAACTCAATCTTCGCTTTGACCGCCAACGGAATATTGGAATGACAGCCGCTAATGCCCTTAACTTCCTCCGCAAATTCATACTTGCTAACAGTTGATAGCCCGATTATCACCAAATCATTACCTTTGGCCCGACCGATTGTATTGCTTTCCGCTTCCCTTATTTATCGGGAGAAACAGGCGCTGCTTTACAATCTGAAATCTCAAATCAAACCTCTTAAACAATAATATGGCAGTTGTTGATTTAGTAATGCCGAAACTGGGAGAAAGCATCATGGAAGCCACCGTGCTTAAATGGCATAAGAATCCCGGTGATACTGTAAAAATGGACGAAACAATCCTGGAAATAGCCACTGATAAAGTGGATAGCGAAGTACCCAGTACTGCTGCCGGGGTGATCGAGGAAATTTTGTTCAAAGTAAATGATGTGGTACCGATCGGTACAGTAATAGCCAGGATAAGAACCTCCGTTGCAAGTAATGAAACAAACGTTACAACTGAGGCTCCCATAGCACCTGTAGCCGAAAGAGTGCAGGAGGCTGTAATAGTGGAGAAGGCTCAGGCAGAAACGGTAAATTATCGACCCCAGGCCAGTAATGGTACTTCCAATCGTTTTTACTCACCGCTGGTATTGAACATAGCTGCCAGTGAAGGCGTAAGCATGGCCGAACTGGAAAATATTCCCGGTACCGGTAATGAAGGCCGGGTGACAAAGAAAGATATTCTGCAGTATGTGGGCGGAAGAAAGTCCGGAGGGCAAAGACCCGAAGCCAGGGCCCAGAGCGAAACAATGGTGATCCCGATGGCGAAAGTAGAGCCACAATCATCAACAGGTAATCAGCAGTTGACCACTTATACCGGCAATGTGGAAGTAATAGAAATGGACAGGATGAGGAAACTGATCGCTGACCACATGGTGCGCAGCAAGCATACCAGTCCGCATGTGACGAGTTTTACAGAAGCCGATGTCACCAACCTGGTACAGTGGAGAGATAAAG
>CALSAT010000088.1:0-11043 GCA_943372905.1 Bacteroides fragilis
GAGATACAAATCAAAATAATATTTTTCAATCTGCCAATACCATTTTTAGGGTATAGTGTTTTCTTAACAATTTCTTTTTACTTCAATTTTTGTATGGCCTTACCGTCTTACCAAAATTTTGATACCCAATAATTGATTTGTAATCAGAAAGCCCCGCAGGTGCTTTCCCCTGCTGCTTACCGACCTGCTACAGGGCTCTTTATTGCATGAAGTATTCAATTATTCATCATAGATGTTCCCATGATATTCCCATGATGTCTCCATGATATTCCCATGATGTTCCCATTAATATATGGATGGGAACATCATGGTAACATTATCCTGTTATTATAGGCTAAACCTCCTGACATGATTATTAATAATTGCTTGTGGCAGACCTTGCCGGGTAAACCAGGTATGCGGTTGCATAATCCGCAGCGTGTTTCGGAGATACCGGTGGCGGCAGCCGGTTTGTATCTTGCTCTCTGTACCAGGGGTACTGACTTTCTCTTCCTTTGAGTACCCTTACGGACATTTCCTGTATGCTGTAGTGCTGGTTATGCTGCTTATTACCCGGGACCGGTACCTGCGGGCCGCAACCGCTATCTTTGCAATATGGCAAGATCGGAACATAAAAATATAAGACACCTGTCGCTGGCTGAAACAGAACAGTTTTTTGAAGAGATGGGCGAAAAAAAATTCAGGGCTAAACAGGTGTATGAATGGCTCTGGCAAAAAAACGCCATGAGTTTTGCCGATATGACCAACCTGAGCAAAGACCTTCGTCAAAAACTCGGTGACACCTTTGTTCTGCCGGCACTTACGGTGGACACGATCCAGCATTCTTCTGATGGTACCATCAAATCCCGTTTTAAAACACATGATGGCCACCTGATAGAAGGAGTGCTGATACCCACTACTTCCCGTTTTACCGCCTGTGTGTCTTCCCAGATCGGCTGCTCGCTTAGTTGTAAGTTCTGTGCTACCGGGTATATTGACCGGAAAAGAAACCTTGATTTTGACGAAATATATGACCAGGTAGCCATCATCAACCAGCAATGTGAGAAGACGAATGATAAGAAACTGAGTAATATTGTTTTTATGGGCATGGGAGAACCCCTGCTCAATTACAAAAATGTGCTGAAAGCCGTGGAAAAGATCACCTCCCCGGATGGTATGGCAATGAGCCCCAAGCGTATCACCGTGTCCACAGCAGGTGTTGCCAAAGGCATTCGGCAGTTGGGTGATGATAAGGTAAAATTCAAACTGGCCCTTTCACTGCATGCGGCCAATGACCAGAAGCGGCATGAGATAATGCCGATCAATGATACCAACAATATCAAATCGCTGGCAGATGCGCTGAATTACTTTTATAAGCAAACCAATAACGAGATCACTTTTGAGTATATTCTTTTTAAAAATTTCAATGACTCCCTGGAGGATGCCGATGAATTGATCAAACTGTACCGCCAGGTACCCGCCGATCTGGTAAACCTGATCGAGTACAATCCGATTGATTTTGCCAAATTTGAAAAACCGGAAGAAGAAAAAGTAGAGGCATTTATGGAATACCTGGGCAAACACCGGGTAAATGTGCGCCTGCGCCGCAGCCGCGGAAAGGATATTGATGCCGCCTGCGGGCAACTGGCAAATAAGAATTAAAATCATGTCTGCATTCCCGGGAAAACTTTTTTCTGCGGTAAATAAGATATATGAGACCCGAAACAAAGAACTAACGTTGCTGTTACCTTTTGCCAATTGTCCATTCATTTGCGCCCCACTCTTCCCTAAAAATTGCCACTTACGAACAATTTCCTACCTCCATTAAACCTGCTCTATCAAATGGTGTCTGAGAACCGTTAACAATTTACATACAAGCCCGGACGAAGGTTTGTCCAAAGCCAGGCGTCTAAAAACAAAATACGAAAACAATGAAAAAAATAATCTTATCAGCCGTTGTGCTTTCACTGGCTGCTGCCGTAAACGGGCAGGAAATACCCGAAAGAAAAACAGAACGTCCTGCCACACACGACCGAATGCATGGCAAAAGAAAAGGCGGCCATGACCGACACGAGATGATGAAGCAACTGAACCTTACCGATGCGCAGAAAGAACAGTTCAAAACACAGCGGGAGGAGTTCAGGAAGAAAATGGAAGACCTGAAAAAGAATGACAATATCACCGTAAAAGAATGGAAGAGTAAAATGGAAGGTCTCCGCAAAGAGCAAAAAGCAAAAATGCAAACCATCCTTACCACAGAGCAGAAAACAAAGATGGAGCAATTGAAAGCAGATGCCAAAGTGAAGCATGCAGAAATGCAAAAACAGCGGGCTGAAAAAATGAAGACCGAACTGGGCCTCACCGAAGAACAATCTGCCAAGCTGGATAAACAAAGAACGGAGATGGGTGCCAGGATGAAAGCCATCCGCGAAGACAAGGCGCTGAGCGATGAGCAGAAAAAAGAAAAAGTAAAAGAACTGATGAAGCAACGTAAAGAAAGCATGAAATCAGTACTTACTGAAGAGCAGCTTAAAAAGTTGAAAGAGTCTCACCAGCATAAACCCGGTATGAAACGCAAAGAACAGGAAAAGAAGGAAACCATTTAAATGATATAAATCCCTGAAACTGGCAGCCCCGCATTGGTAACACTTTGCGGGGCTTTTTTGTTATGCAGGGTCTTAGCAGCACAACCCTTATCTTTGCAGCTTACTACTGTTGTAAAACAGAAAACTATCTACATGACAAAAAAGACTACCAACAACTTCAGCAAATTTGCCCCGAAGAAAAGTAACGCCGCCGTTAAAGAACAATTCAAACAGGAAAAAAGAAAGTTCAAGAAAGAGCGGGAAGAGTATTTTGATAAAAAGAAGGCAGAAGCAAGGGGAAAGTTCGCCGCTGATAACCGGCCGTCAACAACCGGCAACAGACCATCCCCGGGCAATACTCCACCACCAGCCATTACACATAGCCGGCAGGAGAATGCAGACCAGATGCCCCTGAATAAATACATCGCTCATGCAGGTGTGGCTGCCAGGCGGGAAGCAGCTGAATTGGTGAAAAAAGGATTGGTAAAAGTGAACGGCGCCGTGGTAACAGAGCCGGGACATAAAGTGACCGCCAAAGATGATGTACGGGTAAATGGGAAGAAGGTCTTTTTGGCAAAAAACCTTGTTTACATCTTATTGAATAAACCAAAAGATTTCATTACCACTACTGACGATCCGCAGGGCAGAAAAACAGTGCTGGATATAATTGGTAAAGCCACCACGGAACGGGTGTACCCCGTTGGCCGCCTGGACAGAAATACTTCCGGCGTTTTACTGCTTACCAACGATGGTGAACTGGCACAAAAACTTACTCATCCCAGTAATGAAATAAAGAAAGTGTACCATGTTACACTTAATAAGCCACTGGAGAAAGTTGATTTTGATAAGATATTGAAAGGTATTGTGCTGGAAGATGGCCCTGCCAGTGTGGATGTGCTGGCCTACGCTGACATAAAAGATAAAACGCAAATTGGTGTGGAGATACACAGTGGCCGCAACCGTATCGTTCGTCGCATATTTGAAGCCCTGGGTTATGATGTGAGGAATCTCGACCGGGTGATCTTTGCCGGACTGACCAAGAAGAATATCGAACGGGGAAAGTTTCGTTTCCTGAATGAAAAAGAAGTGAGGGACCTGAAACATTTTGGGAAGGGTAAGTAAAACCCCCTAAATCCCCCTGAAGGGGGACTTACCAGCACTCTATTTATTACAATGCATCTTAAAGATCAAATAGTAGCAGAAACGGAAAACTGGGTGGCCATTAATAAACCATCCGGATTGTTATCCATCCCCGATCGGGAAGGAAAAGAAATTTCGCTAAAAGTTTTACTGAAAGAAAAATACGGGAACATATTTACTGTGCACCGCATTGACCGTGATACAAGCGGACTGATCGTTTTTGCAAAAAATGGAGAAACGCATAAGCACTTATCCAGGCAGTTTGAAGAGCGGCAGACACAAAAGATCTACCAGGGCTTAGTAATTGGTTCATTAGCAGAAAAAAAGGGTAGCATCAATATCTCTATTGCCGAGCACCCGGCTTTGAACGGCACCATGATCGTACACCGGAAAGGGAAAGAATCATTGACCGACTATGAGGTACTGGAAGACTTTGGCATTTATTCATTGGTGCAATTTCAAATTCATACCGGGCGGACTCACCAGATACGGGTTCACATGAAAGAAATTGGTCATCCTGTGGTTTGTGATCCCTTATATGGGGATGGGAAACCGGTGCTGATCTCCGCTATCAAAAAGAAATACAATCTCTCAAAAAATGAGCTGGAAGAAAAGCCCATTCTTGGTCGCCTGGCCCTCCATGCTTTCCGGCTTTCTTTTACTGATATAGATGGTAAAAGAGTAGAACTGGAAGCGCCGCTGCATAAAGACATGAGGGCCACTTTGCAGCAATTGGAAAAGAGAACAAAGGCAAAGAGATAATTACCACACCGGTGCCAGTGTGCGGCAGGTAATCGTTTCAAACACCACCTTTTTATTATTGGAAAAAAGCATGATCCCATCCTGCTCTAAAACTGGAAATAGTTGCGCTGTCATTACCGCCTGCCCGTCATTGGCAAAGACTTCTACTATACTCTTATCAAAGAAGATGCGCAGTTTCATTTTGCCATCTATTGATTCCAGTGATGTTTCATAGCGGCTCTGTTTGCCAAAAGCAGGATTAAATTCGGCCTCACCTGCTCTGGAACGGTCTATATATAATACCCGGCGGGCCTCCTCATACCCTACCTCTATATATTTAGTACCGCCACCGCCCCAGGCCAGCCTTACGCCAGATTGACTACCGGGTACCACCCGCCATTTTAGTTCCAGATCTATCGTTTGCCCCTTTTGAGCCAGCAAAGACGGACCCGATACCTCCTTTTTACTACCATAAGAAGAAAAACTCTTTGCCAGGGTGTTGATCGCTTCCACTGGCTCCTGCAGCAGTATCCATTCATTATTTATTTTCTTCACAGACAGTTCTCTCGGCAGCGACATAGCACTCTTCCACGGCGTGGTGGGAATGTCCTGGGCATAGTTCCAGTTATTTACCCAGCCAATACTTACCGGTTTGTGCCCGGCCGGCAAATTATTAAACACCACCGCTGCATAATAATCCGGGCCATAGTCCGGCCGGTATATCTTACCGGGCGGATTGCTATTGGTGAAACTATATCCGTCAAATTCGCCAATAAAGTATTGCATATACGGCGCCGGTGAATGCATCAACACCCATTTGGTCTTTCCGGGTTCATCCTTTACCGGCACTTCAAACAGGTCGGGGCATTCCCAAATACCGGTAATATCACCTGCCGGGCCAAAGCTGCTCATCAATTGCCATTGCTTCAAATTCTTAGAGTAATAGAATTGTACTTGTTTTTCTATTGGCAACACCACCGCCATCACCCATTTCTGTTGCGGCTCATACCAAAATACTTTGGGGTCCCTGAAATCCTTTTTGCCAAGGTCCAGTACCGGGTTGGCATTGTACTTTACCCAGGTGTTGCCTTCATCCAGGCTGTAGGCTATATGCTGCGATTGGTTCTTTCCTTCTATATGAGCGGTGTAGATGGCTACCATCGGCACCTGCCCGGGCTGCGTGGCAAAGCCGCTGCTGTTATGCTCATCCACCACACAACTGCCTGAGAAGATCATCGTGTCCTTTTCTTCGCCGATAGCCAATGGCATATGCTGCCATTTCAGCAGATCTTTGCTTATTGCATGCCCCCAGCTCATATGCCCCCAGCGGTTTCCAAAGGGGTTGAACTGGTAAAACAAATGATAAGTGCCTTTGTAATAAACAAGACCATTAGGGTCATTCATCCAGTGAATAGCAGGTGTAAAATGATACTGCGGCCGATAGGGTTCGTTGTAGAAGACAGTTTGCTGGGCACCTGCCAGTTGGGTGTATAGCAATACTAGCATAAAAAGCAGCTTTCTCATACAGCAGTATTTATTGACTATAAAGATAGTACTCAGGTTTTTGTCAACGCCTGTAAAATATCCTCCAGTATATCCTGTACATTTTCCAGTCCCACAGAAATACGTATCAACCCGGGTGTAATTCCTACAGCCTGTCTTTCTTCTTCCGTCAGTTTGGAATGTGTGGTAGAGGCGGGATGCGAAGCAATAGAGCGGCTGTCGCCCAGGTTATTGGTCATGGAGATCATTTGCAGCGCATCTAAGAACTTCCGGCCGCTTTCAATACCACCTTTTAATTCGAAGGTTACTATGCCTCCGCCGTTAGTCATTTGCTTTTTGGCGATACGATATTGCGGATGTGTTGCTAAAAAAGGATACTTTACTGAGATGATAGCATCATGCTCTTCCAGTTGCTGTGCAATATACATAGCGCTGGCTGCATGCCTCTCCATCCGGATGAATAAGGTCTCCAGGCTTTTTGATAACACCCATGCATTAAAAGGGCTCATGGAAGGTCCGGTGTTTCTAATAAAGAGATAAAGCGGATTGATCAGTTCTTTTCTGCCAACGATCACACCACCCAGCACTCTTCCCTGTCCATCGATGAATTTTGTTGCCGAATGTAACACCAGGTCCGCCCCGTATTGAATGGGTTGCTGTACGGCGGGGGTGGCAAAACAATTATCCACCACTAAAAGAATATTATGCTTCTTACAGAGAGCAGAAACAAAATCAATATCTATAATATTCAATCCCGGATTCGAAGGGGTTTCCACATACAGCATCTTAGTAGTTGGCTGTACCAGCGCTTCAATGCTTTCGGGCTTATCCATATCAAAATAAGAGTACTCAATGCCCCATTTGGGTAAATATTTGGTTAGGATAGTATGGGTGGAACCAAATACTGCAGAGGCGGATATAATATGGTCGCCTTTTGATAAAAAGGTCATGAAGGTGGCAAATACTGCTGCCATTCCGGTACCAGTGGCCACTCCATCCTCTGCCCCTTCCAGCACAGCAATCTTGTTTATAAACTCATCCACAGAAGGATTGGAAAAACGGGAATAGATATTTACGTCCAGCGAATCATCGGCAAAAGCGGCTGCCATGTCCTCCGCTGAATCGTAAGTAAAACTACTGGTAAGAAACAACGGGGTCGAGTGCTCTTTCTGCGCTGTCTTCGTAGTTTGAATACGGATCGCTTTTGTTTCTGGTTTATGTTTTGCCATTTAAATTAGTTATTTAACTAAACCAAAGATACAAGCACAGTCTGTTGAATATTGAAGATTTAAGAAGATCAGGCCAGTACTTTAAATAAGACCCGCAAGCTCCAGATGATCACCATCACTCCCACACAGATGAGCATTGTCCGTACCGGCAGTTTGCCGGCCAACTTTGCAGCAATAGGTGCTGCAATTGCTCCGCCGATCATGAGGCCGGCAATTACCTGCCAATGGGTAATCCCTATCAGGGCAAAGAATGAAATAGCGCTGAAAAAGGTGACAAAAAACTCACTCAGGCTTACACTACCTATTACATATTGCGGGCTTCGGCCCTTAGCTATCAAAGTGCTGGTAACCAATGGGCCCCAGCCGCCGCCGCCAAAACTATCGAGGAACCCTCCTGCTCCTGCCAACCAGCCAGCCCGCTTTACCTTTTTTACTTTCTTGGTTCTTTTATACGCCTGGTATAGTATCCGGATACCCAGCAGTAAACAATACGCTGCCAAAAAAGGCTTAATGTATCCGCCGTATTTTTCACCCAACCATACCAATGCAGCTGCACCGGCTATCGCACCAAGCACACCGGGAACTACCAGTACTTTGAATAACTTCTTATTTACATTTCCAAACTTATAATGGCTGTACCCGCTGGCCGCACTGCTGAACACCTCTGCCGTATGCACACTCCCACTGATAGCAGCGGGGCTTACCCCCATGCTCATTAAGATACTTGTACTGGTAACACCATAGCCCATGCCAACCGCTCCATCTACTAATTGTGCAATGAATCCAGCCAATAAAAAAAGTAAAAAGGATTTGTCGAGATTTGACTTTGCAGATTGTATCAGTGAAGACAGCGGTGCATACCCTACATAACTATCCACAAAAAAAGCAATAATGGCTAAAGCAAAAGCTATCAACGAAAAAGTAGCAATGCGTTTCCATTTTCGTTCATTACGGATATTTCCATGCACTATTTCAGGTATCAGATCTTCCTCGGTCAGGTCAGAAAGCTCAGATGCGGCTTCATCTTTTACCGGCACAGCCTCTTCCGGCAATATGTTACCCCGGGAAGACTGTTTATTTATATTGCCGCCTGTGCTGATCATTAGTATTTACTTGAGTAATACAGCCG
The DNA here is from genome assembly GCA_943372905.1 of Bacteroides fragilis. GTDB lineage: Bacteria > Bacteroidota > Bacteroidia > Chitinophagales > Chitinophagaceae > JJ008. Next base: position 8,307 of record CALSAT010000088.1, read on the forward strand.
CTACCGTATTGTTACTGGTTTCATCAATAAGGATGGCACTTCCGTTCACATTCAGTTTTTCAAACGAATCGTACACCAGTGGCGAGGCCGTTTTGATCGTTGCTTTCACCACTTCATTCAGCTTTGCGCCACCTTCGACTGGTTGCTGCTCCAGCGAGTTTACATCCAGTTTATATTCTATCTGGCGGACTATAGCTTTTACCAGGCGGTTATTATGCTGCAGCAAGTACTTATTACCCGACTGCAACGGCTTATCATCCATCCAGCATAGGAGTACTTCCACTTCATTGCTCACCTGGGGCAGATTGTTCGTTCGTACAATTGTATCACCGCGGCTTACATCTATATCATCTGCAAGATGTATAATGGCTGGTTGTGGCGCAAATACTTCATCTGTTTCTGCTCCACTACTTTCCAGTTTTGAAATGGTTGTTTCAAAGCCTTGTGGCAACACGGTGACCTTGTCTCCTTTCCTGTACACCCCGCTGATGATCCTTCCGGCATAACCTCGATAATCATGTAGCTCATCCGTCTGCGGTCTGATCACCAACTGTACCTGAAAGCGGCTGTCTGTAAGGTTCCTGTCGTTATCTATTTTTACATCCTCTAAATATTCTAATAAGGCCGGCCCCCCGTACCAATCTATATTAGCAGATTTGTCAACTATGTTATCACCATTCAGGGCACTGATAGGAATATAAGTTACATCGGCAAGTCCCAGTTGGGCAGCCACTTTGCTATACTCGATCAATATATTGTTATATACATCCTGCGAGTACTCCACAAGGTCCATTTTATTAACTGCCACCACTACATGTGGTATTTTCAGCAGCGATGCAATTATTGAATGACGGCGGGTCTGCTCCACCACTCCTTGCCGGGCGTCAATCAAAATAATGATCAGGCTGGCATTGGAAGCGCCGGTGATCATATTGCGGGTGTACTGCACATGGCCCGGAGCATCAGCAATGATGAACTTTCTTTTTGGTGTGGTAAAGTATCGATAGGCTACATCAATCGTGATACCCTGTTCTCTTTCTGCCCGGAGGCCATCTGTTAACAGCGCCAGATCCACCGATCCATCTGACCGGTTCTTTGTTGACTTTTCCAATGCCTCCAATTGGTCGATCAATATATTCTTACTGTCGTACAGCAAGCGGCCTATTAGAGTGCTTTTGCCATCATCCACGCTGCCTGCTGTTATAAATCTTAGTAGGTCCATACCATCTTTCCCCGGAGGGGATCTTAGTTTGTATCAGTTTTTCCGTTGAAAAAAACCGAGTGTTTAAAATTTTTGTTGTGATGCAGCTTCGGTTCACTGATCATCTATATCGCTGAAGTCTTCACTTTAGAAGGGCTGCCGGTTAAAAATACCCGTTCTTCTTCCTGTCTTCCATTGCCGCTTCCGTCACCTTGTCATCGATCCTTGTTTCACCACGTTCGCTTATTTTAGTAGAGATGATCTCATTGATCACTTCATCCAGAGTAGCAGCCGTTGATTCTACGGCAGCTGTACAGGTCATGTCACCAACTGTTCTGTACCGCACTTTTTTAGTGAGTACCACATCATTGCTTCCCAATTGTACAAACTCACTCATAGCCACCAGTTGGCCTTCATGCTCAATCACTTCCCTGTCGTGGGCAAAATAAATAGAAGGCAGGTCTATCTTTTGTTGGCGGATATAGTTCCAGATATCCAGCTCGGTCCAGTTACTGATAGGGAACACCCTTACATTCTCTCCTTTGTGTATCCTGCCATTGAAAATGTTCCAAAGCTCCGGCCGCTGTAGTTTGGGATCCCATTGTCCAAATTCATCCCTTACCGAAAAGATGCGTTCTTTGGCCCTTGCTTTTTCTTCATCACGGCGGGCGCCGCCGATACAGCAATCAAATTTGAATTCCCCGATCGTATCTAATAAGGTGTAAGTCTGCAGCCAGTTGCGGCTGGGAAATTTTCCTTTCGGCTCTGTCAGGCTTTTCTGCCGGATGGTATCCTCTACTTTTCTTACGATCAGTGTAGCCCCCACCTCATTGGCCAGCCAGTCGCGAAAAGCCAGTGCCTCCGGAAAGTTATGCCCGGTATCTATATGTACTAATGGGAAAGGTATCTTACCCGGTGCAAAGGCCTTTTTCGCTAAGTGCACCAAGGTGATTGAATCCTTACCACCACTGAAAAGCAAGGCGGGTCTTTCAAACTGTGCTGCCACTTCCCGGAAAATATAAATGCTCTCTGCCTCGAGTTCCTGTAAGTAATCTATATGAAATTTGTTCATAGTAATTTTTTGTGTTCAACTCCTTTGGCTATTACTCCATTTGGTACCAAATTAACAGGACCTGACATATTACCTGGCAGTATGCAGGCCACATTCCTTCTGACTTGTTTCCCACCACCATCTGCCAGCCCTGGGGTCTTCTCCCGGTTCTATAGCCCGTGTGCACGGTGCACATCCGATACTGATAAATCCTTTATCATGCAAAGGATTATAAGGCACATTATATTTTTCAATATACTCCAGCACATCTTCATAGCTCCAATGAATAAGCGGATTGAACTTGTATAATTGTCTTGTTTCATCCCATTCTATCATCGTCATGGTGTTACGGTTAGCAGACTGTTCTGCCCGCAAACCTGTGATCCACACTTTAGCACCGTGCAAAGCCCTATTCAATGGTTTTACTTTACGGATATGACAGCATTCTTTCCTGTTCTCGGTTGATTCATAAAAGCTGTTAACTC
>CALSAT010000089.1:0-10900 GCA_943372905.1 Bacteroides fragilis
TAAATGCATCTTGCATATTTATACCAAGATCACCATTGCTTTGCAGGGCTTTATAGAAACGACCAGTATTCCAGCAGTCATCGGTTTCAATATGGCTGGAATAGAAAACAAATTTATCTGCATCAACTAAAGCCGCAATGTCAAATGTATGGCGTAATAATTCTTTATAAATGGCTAATGCTTTTGTATGTCCGATAGTAGCCGCCAGCCGTGTTTTTACTTTACCTGGTTCGGGGTTTCGTACAAATATGATCAATGCATATTTCTCCTTTTTCATTTAAGCCTTTTTCGGTTTGTCAGGTTACAGCCCCGCCGCAACTGCTGCCGGCTCCGGCGGTACATCCATAACAATGCTGGTTCACCACAATGTTCCGGCTGCTTAATGTGCTATGGTTGAACTGTGAAATGTGTTTGGCTGAACAATCTACCTTCATGTCCAGCATCTGGTTAAAATCGCAATCATACATAAAACCATCCCAGCCAACAGAAAGCGTATTACGGCACATTACATTCGCTGCTGCCACAGGATTATATGCGGCCAGTAATTTTTCCATGTATTTCTCATAATTATTACTCTGCAATAATTAATCTAAGAAACGACTGATAGGAAGATTGGTGATAGCGTACAAAGAATGAAAGGAAATGTTGAAGTCTTTTTGCAATGCCTGTTTAAATTCTCTTTCCAATGAACCCTGGGCAGGGGGTAAAAATGCTCCTGCCGGATTATAGACAAGGTTTAGTTTTAAATCACTTCCTTCCAGTCCATACCCCACCGCATTCAGCATTTGTAAGGCCTTGATGGAATCTTCAAATACACCATCGCCCCGTTGACGGTCGGTCCTGTCTTTTGAATAAAAAGGGAGTGATGATACCACTTCGATATTATGCTGCCTGAAAAAAACCGGCAGATCATGGAATTTTTTATTGGAAAGAATAATAGTGAGATTGCAGCGAACGATAATATGCTTATTTAGCTTTTTAATTTCCTGAACAAACCATCTGAAGTCCGGATTTAATTCCGGCGCACCGCCGGTAAGGTCTACTGTATTGAAAGAAGTGTTCATGGCAAGAGTTTCTAAGCATTGCTGCATGGTTTCTCTTGTCATTATTTCTTTTCTGTCAGGGCCAGCATCCACATGGCAATGCTTACAAACCTGGTTGCACATTTTACCCACGTTAATTTGAAAAATTTCTAATTGTGTTGGCTTTAGTGGCAATAACCCGGCCTCTTCCAGTTTTTGTTGAAACGGGATTAACATGAAGGCATCGTCATGGTTGCGACCATGCTCCAAAATATCAATCTGCTCATGAGAAACAGATAGCGGGTGGTGTTGTGCTTTAAGCGATTTCATTTCCGGTTTTCAAATTAGCCAATTATCACATTGCTATCTCTTTCACTTTATTCATCATTTGCACACCATGCACCAGTGCGGCACCGCCTTTAATGGCCGCTGCAATATGTATGGCCTCCATCATCTGGGCCTCACTATAGCCTTTTTCAAATGCATCGCTGCTATAGGCATCAATACAATATGGACATTGCACCGCATGGGCTACGGCCAGGGCGATTAATGATTTTTCTTTGGCAGTTAAGGCACTGTCGGCAAATGCTGCAGTATACCATCCGAAAAATTTGTCGGCCAGCTCTTTTTGGTATTCGCCTATGTTGCCAAATTTCTTCAGGTCTTCTGCGTTGTAATAATGATTAGCCATCTGTAGCGGGTTTAGTTTTTATAATTATTAGTATAAAGGGTCCAGTCGTAGGGCTTGAAACTGATGCGGGGCTTAGCAGCAGACGGGATGATCTTTTTTTCCCGGAGCAGTGCTATTATTTTTCGTTTGCCGCCAAAATCCCTGCGAAACCAGCTCATTATTGCGGGTAGTTTTACTTTATCTGCTGCTGCATCGTATTCCGCTTCGTTAAGAAGATAGGCATTGGTAGCTGCCGTTAACTGGAGGTTCAGGTTTTCCGGATTATAAAAAGCGATGGGCGGGCAACTTTTTGCACCGCAATTAAGGGCAAAGTGCAGGCGATAGTCCAATTCTTTTACCCGTAATTCTTTTTCAATTTTGGGTGGAAATAGTTTATTCAAATGACCAAGGCTCCATTTTATCTTTGACCGGCGAAGAATACCATGCTCTATATCATCCAGACTAAATGATTTACCGGCAATGCTGATCTGCCGTGTTCCAAAAAATTTACGCCTGCTTTTATATTTGCCCGGATCTTGTTTCAGTAAAACCTGGGTAAATCCGTTATAAAGATTGATCCAGAATGCTTTTTTTTCATCGTCGGTGGTGAGTTGACTTTTTAAGTTGGTATAGTTAATTCCTCCCAGGGCATCAATAAAAGTAGTGACGGGCTCACCGGTTTTGGCAGCATACATAAACTCCTGCGATAGCTGCACCAGTTTGTTAGAGGAAGCAATATTGATGGTAGTAGCCATAACAACAGGTTTTATTGCAGTAGGTGTTTTTATATCGTCAGCAGTACCTTGCAGCCACTTGGTAATATTTTCGGTATTGAGTGATGCTGCATCGGTTATAGCAATGATCTCCCGGTGTTTATTCAATACGACGGTGTAGGGGTAAGCAGGAGGTGCAAATAGATTTGTAATAGTGTTGTCTTCATCCGCTATTATAACAAACGGGAATGGCTTACGGATGCTGATAAATTTTTCCAGCCTCGCCTGTTGTTCATTTGATATCAGCAGAATGCTGACCCGTTTGTTGAATTGCTGCTGAAGTTCGCTGAGATGTGGCAGGGCCTTTATACAAGGCACACACCAGGTGCCAAAAAAATCAAGGATTATTATATAGCTTTGAATTGCTCCAAGTTTGCCGGTTGTGGAGGGATTATTGATAGTTTTTGTAAATGTGAAATCCTGCACCTTATCGTTTAAGTTATAGCTGCCCTGGGCGGCAGTCAGTACCGGCAACAAAAAGTAAAGAAATAACAGGTTTAGTTTCATGCCGGGCAGTTGTTCAATTGTGAACACTCTTATAAACGTATTTTCTGTAAATTAGGATTTTATAAAAATAGGTAAATGAATAATATAAGGGAAGTCGTGCAGGAGACAAAAACCTGGCTGGTTGAAAAGGGTATTGAAAAGCCGGTTGCGGGTATTATATTAGGTACCGGTCTCGGTGCATTGCTTGAAAAAATGGAAATACAACTTTCCATCCCTTATAGCGAAATACCCCATTTTCCTGAATCAACCATGGAGTTTCATAAAGGCAATTTGGTATATGGGTTGCTGAATACTGTTCCCATAGTGGCTATGCGGGGCCGGTTTCATTATTATGAAGGGTATAGTATGCAACAGATCAGCTTTCCGGTAAGGGTAATGAAAGAATTGGGTATTAGCAATTTATTTCTCAGCAATGCGGCAGGAGGGATGAACCCTGATTATAAAAAAGGGGATCTTATTGTTATCGAAGACCATATCAGTCTTTTGCCTGATAATCCCTTGCGGGGAATGAATGACCCTGCATTGGGCAACCGCTTTGCGGATATGAGCTGCCCTTATGATAAAAGGTTAAGACAGCTTCTGGTATCGGCGTTTGAAAAATATAATGTGCCGGTAAAAGAAGGTATCTATGTGGCAGTACCAGGCCCAAGCCTTGAAACCCGGGCCGAGTACCGTTGGTTGCGCAATATGGGGGCTGATATGGTGGGAATGAGTACGGTGCCTGAAGTGATCATGGCTGCACAGTTAAGTTTGCCTTGTGCGGCTATATCTGTCATTACAGACGAATGTGATCCGGATAACCTGAAGCCGGTCAATATACCCGAGATAATTGAAGTGGCCGGAAAAGCAGATAGGATACTCAGCAATATTTTTGCAGAAGTGATCACCCAATTGGCATAACGCAGGAAAATCCTGTAGCGAATTCCCTTATCTTCGCCCCGAAAAATCATCCCATGTTACCAAAATACAAACGCATCCTTCTCAAACTTTCAGGCGAAGCATTAATGGGCGATAAAAGCTTTGGTTTTGATACCGACGTTATCAACCAATATGCGCAGGATATTAAGTCCATCACAGAATTAGGAGTTCAGGTAGCGATCGTAATTGGAGGTGGTAATATATATCGCGGTATGAACGAAGCCGAAACAGGTATAGAAAGGGCACATGGGGATTACATGGGAATGCTGGCCACCGTTATTAACGGGATGGCATTACAGGCAGGATTGGAAAAAGCCGGTGTTTTTACCCGTCTGCAAAGTGCTATCAAAATGGAGCAGATAGCCGAACCATATATCCGCCGCCGTGCCATTCGCCATGTGGAAAAAGGCAGAGTGGTTATTTTCGGTGCCGGCACCGGTAACCCTTACTTCACCACCGATACAGCTGGTTCATTAAGGGCCATTGAGATCAATGCAGATGTGATACTAAAGGGTACAAGGGTAGATGGGATATACACCGCAGACCCTGAGAAAGACCCTGCTGCCACCAAGTACAATGTTATAACCTTCCAGGATTGTATCTCACAGAACCTCAGGGTGATGGATATGACCGCATTTACCCTTTGCATGGAGAATAATCTTCCCATCATCGTGTTCGATATGAACAAGCCGGATAATCTTCGCCGGGTAGTAACAGGTGAAAAGGTGGGTACGCTGGTAAAAGGGTAATTACTAAGGGCTTTTCCTATTTTTTAATTTACAGTAACTACTATCTTGCGGGGAATTCCTCTATCTCCCGTTGTGAAAAACTATTAATAACCAATTGCTTATTTTTTAATAGTTTCAGAATCACATTTTAGTAGCTTATGGGCAGCCAGCTCAGTCTTTCAATCATCGAGATAGTTGTACTAATGGCAGGGGCAATTACCCTGGGCTTTACCATACACTTCTTTGTGGCCAGCCGTAAATCACTCCATGAATCTACGCAGGAGGCCTCCGGAAAAACACAAAAAGAGCTGGACCAGTGGCGCCTGAAATATTACAATGAAATTGAATACAGGGAAAAAGAACTGTCGGAGTTAAAAAAGTTGCTGGCAGACAGTGAGGAGAACAACAACATCAATACCATCGAGGCGGATGAAATGCGGAAGCTGAACAAGCAACTAAAAGCTGAGCTGGAAGCATTGCGAAAGGCCTCCCCTGCTATGACTGCTGTGACCGTCGCAGAGAAGCCTGATTATATAGAACAACTCCGTAAAGCGCAAAGCAGCCTGATGGAGCATAATGAAAAGATAAACCAGCTACTGGGCCAGATAGATATTGTAAAAGAAACTGAGGAAAAGCAGCAGGAAATATTAAAGACAAACGAACAACTTTCTGAACAAATCGATGAATTAAGGTATCTGTTGTCGCAAAAAGAGAAAGAAATAATTAACGTCCGTCAAAAGGAGCAACTTTCCAGCGAGATGACTTCTATGCTGGATAGCGCTTATAATGAATTCAATGTATTGCAGGAGAAGATACAGAAACTGGAAAGCCAGGTAAGTTCTTCTAAGCGGATCAACCTGGAGTATGAAGACCTGAAGGAGGGTTACTACCGGATGACCCAGGATTACGAAGAGCAAAAAAAGAAATATAATGTGGCTCTTACGGAAAATAAGCAACTGCTGGAAGAATTGACAGAAACAGAGGATAAACTGAAAGAGTCGAATTTTCAGCGCCAGCAACTGCAAAAGAGAGTTGCCTATCTGGAGGAACTGAATAATGATATGCAGGCCGTGGCTGATGCCAATAAAAAACTGGAACACCAGCTGAAAAGAATTGGCGAACTGGAAAGTATGCTGAATGTGGTGGCGGAAGAAAGAGATCAATTGGCGCAGCGACAAACTAAAACCGGCTGATTGAGGATCGGTTGATAAAAATCATTCACTAAAGCCCCATACTGGGGCTTTAGTCATTTTAGAAGCAAATAAAGCAGCTACTTTTGCAAAGTAAACAGTCGAAAAATGCAACAGAAAATCGCCTCTATAAGAAAGAGCTATTCTCAAAAAAAGCTAACAGAAAAAAAAGCGTCAAGTGATCCTATTAAGCAATTTGCCAAATGGTGGAAACAGGCTGTAGCATCTGAAATAGACGAAGTGAATGCTATGACACTGGCAACTGCTTCTTCTGATGGTATACCATCTGCAAGGATCGTACTGCTGAAAGATTTTAACGAAAAAGGGTTTTCTTTTTTTACCAACTACAACAGTTTTAAAGGACAGCAACTGGCAGAGAACCCCAAAGCCTGTCTTGTTTTTTTCTGGAAGGAACTGGAGCGGCAGGTAAGGATAACCGGTCTTATTGAGAAACTAAGTGCCGAAATTAATGATGCGTATTTTAATTCCCGTCCGGAGGAAAGCCGTATTGGCGCTGTTACCTCTCCACAAAGCCAGGTAATAGAGAGCAGGGACTGGCTTGACGGTCATTTTAAGCAATTAAAAAAGGAATATAAAGGCAAAATGGTAGAACGCCCTGCGCATTGGGGTGGCTATATGGTAAAACCAGTAATCATTGAATTTTGGCAGGGGCGGCCCGGCAGATTGCACGACAGACTTCAATATACCCTTGCTGAAACGGGTATTTGGAAAATAGAACGTCTTGCTCCTTAGTTTACCAATAGGTAAAAGATAACAGTTGAAAGTCAATTCAGGTTAACGGTCACTATTATCTTTTAGCTATCGGTTTTTATCTGTTAAGCTTTCTTCGTTGCAGCTTTCTTCGTTGCAGCTTTTTTTGCCGGACTCTTAGTTACCGGTCTGCTTTTGCCAAATGAACCTTTGAAACGTTTTCCTTTGGCTGTTTTTTTATCACCTCTTCCCATAGTTTTTTTTTTAAAATTTAAATAATTACCGTAGAATTTTGTATCTCAAAAAAAACCCCTTCCCGTTTCAAACGGAAGGGAGCTTTTAAATACGTTAGTCAGGTGTGTGGTCACAGTTTGCCGGCAAGTTCTTTACCAGCTTTAAAACGGGCAACTTTTCTTGCTTTGATCTTAATTACTTCACCGGTTTGAGGATTGCGGCCATTACGGGCAGCTCTTTTAGATACGGAAAAAGTACCAAAACCTACCAGCGTAACCTTTCCTCCCCCTTTCAATGTCTTTGTAACGGCTTCTATAAAAGAATCGAGTGCAGCATTTGCCTCTGTTTTGGTGATGCCGGTATCATCGGCAACTTTTGCAATTAATTCAGCTTTGTTCATGTTAGATTTTTTTTGTGTTTCAGTAACGCCGACAAATTTATATGCTTTTTTATTCCGGCAAAATATTTTTATTTATACTGAAGAAACAGCTAATCGTCCCGAACCCACACCGGGTAAGGTTTTGCTGGGAAACGTCTTGTAGAATGAAATGTATCCGGGAATCATCTGTTAGCTGAAAACCCCGCCAGTAAAGGGTTGTAGCGAATGCCGTGAAATCCTTGCCAGTAAAGGGTTTGAAAGGAATATACAACTGTTTTATCAATCGCAAAATTAAATTAATTCTTTTGCACACTCAATGCACAACCTGCATTACAGAACGGAAAGCAATGAATTTGTTTCCCCATTTTTCAGTTCCTTTTTTTCTCATTTCATCTGAGAATTTATCAATATACTGATTATAAAGGGCTTCGCTTGCTGCGTGGTACTGAACTGCATAAGTGGGTCCTTCTGTATCATCTACTTCCAGCAGGCGGAGAATAGTGGCGTGGGTAAAACAACCTGTATTAATGATGTCAGGGATATGTTCTTCTTTCAACCAGTACAACCAGTTTTCAGCGATAGAATGATCAACTTTGATCGTTACATTATATACCACCATGACTATTTATTTGCTTTTTATTTTTTATTATCAATGATGATTTTCTTTAATCGTTGATACATGAAAGATACCACCAATAGTAAAATACCCAGTAAAATAAACGCTGCAATTTTTCCACCAGGTGGAATGTTGCGGATATCAAACAGGAACAGCTTTACCAGGGTAACAGTGAATAAGCTAAGTGAAATAATGCGCAGTGTGCGGAAATTATGTTTCATTCCCAGCCACATCATGAAAAAGGAGGAAAGACTCCACAAGATGCTAAGGCCGGCTTTCTCATACAAATTTCGCCACCATATCCAGTATTTTTCATTGTGGTAATTGGCCCAGAGAATAATATGATAAAACTCAATACTTAGCAGTAAAATGATACCTACTGATGCGATCCAGGTGAACGGTGACCTGTATGCCACCCAGTTCTCGTTAGTATTCCGGAAGAAAAACCAGATGAGATCGTATAGCAAACATAGCAGCAAAGCAGCACCTATCCAGTGTGCTATAAATAAGAAACCATTACCACTGCCAGATAATAATGACAACGATACTTTATGATTGGCAGATATATTGACGAGGTAGAAACCAAAGCAAAAGGCTGTAAACAGAAACTTCAACAATGGAAAAGTTTCTTTTTTTCTGAGTAACCACAGGAGAATAATAGTGAACGAAAATGAATAGGTCTGTAGATAAACTGAATGAACAGGAACTTCTGTATAGTATTGTCGAAACTGATGATATATCTCGAGCATCCCACTCAGATACAGGATGAGAATTGATGCGATAAGTGTGGCATTACGGACACCAATCGTACTTGTTGTATAAATAAATGCCCCACTCTTTTCTTTCTTTATAATCTTGTATTGTATATAAAGAGCAGCCGATACTACAATAGAGGTGATAAAGCCCTTGTTTAATAGTACAGGTACTATTTTGTTACTTACAAAGTAAGTATCCAGCCATGTTATTACAAGGCTGATAAGCATAGCGGCAGTTACAACGGCAGCGGCAAACTTCAGTAGCATGATCTTTGAACGCTGGTATAAAGAGAAAAGGAGCACCGACTCTGCAGCCCAAAACAGTACGATATGATTACCTCTGAATTGTACCGGGGCGGTCAAAGAAATAAATGTCAGGCTGAGCCCGGTAAGCAATGAAACGAAATTAGGGTCCACACCTTGTTTCCGGTGAAAAAAGACAGTGAGTAAAAGATTGAATAACCCGAGCGATAAAGTAAACATTCCTTTGGCTGAACCATCATTCCAATATTCAAGTATAATAATACCACCTGCATAGTACAGGAAGTTTATACTTAGCAGGATGATGAAATCAAAGGAAGTGAATTTATTTTTTAACCGTATGCTGTTAATAATATTCATTGTTACAAATAATAAATAGAAAATGGTGGCAAACAGTAATGCTTCTTTATAGGGGAAATCTGCCTCATCTTCCATTATTAATCGTTTCACCATCCATCCACTGAAAATGATGGTGGTGAAGAATAGAGCAATAGTATTAATGGCTGGCCAGCGTTTAAACCATGATAGGGCGGTTAAGCCTGCATTAAGTATGCACAAGTAAGTAAAGAGGGCAACATAATTTTCATTGCCTGTACTTACCAAAAAGGGAGTTATAAATCCGCCAATGGTAGCCAGGATGGCAAGCTCCTGCCTGTTATAAAACAAGGAAAGAATGACGGCAAACCCGGAAACGATAACCATGCAAATGAAAGCCGTGAGCTGACCAATAAGATGATACTGGTGAAAGGCAAAGGCAATACTAAAATAAAACACACTTAAGCCGCCTCCTACCAATACCGAACTAAACGACCGGTAGGTATTGCGGAAATAATGTGCCAATCCGATGAGAATACTGCCGCTGATGAGACCAATGATAACACGGCCAGCTTCATTGATCCAGTTTTTATCAATAGCATATTTAATAAAAAAGGCGATTCCTAATACCAATACTGCAATTCCTATTTTATTGGCCAGGTTTTCCCCGATGAATTTCTCTAAGTCTTTTTCTTTTTGGGTTTCAAAGGCCGGTTTGTATACCGGCACTGGTTTGGGTTTAAGAATATCCTCTGCAGGTACTTTTCCGATATCTTCTTTTCCAATAGGTATCGGTTGCGAGTCAACGGATTTATCTTTCTGTGGCTCAGAAAAAGGTTTTTCTGGGAGAACAGACTTTTCTTCAACAGAGGTTGAAGAAATTGTTTCTGTTAGAGCAGATTTTTTCGGATACTCATCTTTTTGTTCTTTCAATTGTTTGGAAAGAAGAGACACCTCATTACCAAGCTCTTTTATTTTGTCATATAACGACTCCAGTAATCGGCTTTGTTCGCCGGTGCGGTTTAAAATGGTTATCAGCAGAATGAGAAGAACAAGGATGATTAACAGAATAAATCCGTTCATCAAGTAGAGTTTTTATTAACAATAACTGCTTCAGCAAAATGATAGTTATAATAAAAAGGACGGATTGATTTGCAGGCAGTGATCAGATTTTGATATCTAAATATACCGGACAATGGTCAGAGTGTTTTACGTCGGGGTATATTTCTGCATCCTTTAGGCTGCTTTTTAGCGGTTCTGTAACATTTATATAATCAATTCTCCATCCTTTATTTTGCGCCCTTACGGTTGGGAAACGCTGACTCCACCAGCTATACCGGTGAGGCTCAGGATGAAAGGCCCTGAAACTGTCAATCCAGCCGCTATCCAGCAATTTTGTCATCCATTCTCTTTCTTCAGGTAAAAAACCAGAAGAATTCTTATTTCCTTTAGGATCATGAATGTCAATAGGATGATGTGCAATATTATAATCACCACAGAGAATCAGTTTGGGGTTCTTCTTTTTTATTTTATTGAGCCAAATATAAAACTCATCCAGCCATTGGTATTTAAACCCTTGCCGTTCATCTCCGCTGGTACCAGACGGGAAATATGCATTAATAAGTTTTACATCCTTAAAATCCAGTTGTATCACACGGCCCTCATCATCACTGGGGCCATGACCATTACCATTGGTTACGTTATCTGGTTTTATTTTGGTGAAAACAGCCACACCACTGTATCCTTTTTTTTGTGCACTGAACCAATAATGATGAAAACCAAGTGCTTCCAGTTGTTTTATATCGACATCACCCTGATGCG
>CALSAT010000090.1:0-10754 GCA_943372905.1 Bacteroides fragilis
TAACAGAATAGGGGCTGGTGTTACAACGGGAGACAATGGTTTTGAATTTCACCAGGCACAATACCTGGGTAGCGATGAAAACCTGAGAGGCTACCGTAGATTCAGGTTTGCGGGTAAGACCAAGTTTTACAACCAGGCTGAGTTGCGCCTTCGCCTTGCCAATTTCAAAACGTACCTGTTCCCGGCTGCTTTTGGATTGCATGCATTCGTAGATGCGGGCCGTGTGTGGGTAAAAAATGATGCGGACAGTAAAATGAGAGTGGGGTATGGCGGTGGATTCTGGTTTTCCCCGTTGCGCAGAATACTATTATCGTTTACCTATGCTATGTCTGATGAAGACAAATTGCCACTGATAGGCCTGGGCTTCAGGTTTTAAGTGATATTCTTTACTTTATTTAAATGGCCCCTTTTTTCGGGGCCATTTTTTTGTGCATGGTATAATTGTTGGCTAAATTCTGTAATTTGCACCGCATTTTTGATGCCACCATAAACAACCCCACCGCCACTTACGCCAAACAGAGCATGAAACAGTTTCCCGTTGTCAAAATGGCAACCGGGATAACGAAACAGTTTCGTTTCGGACAATATTATTATTGTTTGTAACTAAACTATAGTTCTTATTGCTTGTCAATAACATAATTTTTTTTTCTGATTGCAGAGCTTATCGGCAGGCAATTGATTGTATTATGGTAAACCTAATCCACCTGTAGAAAATTATTTGAATTCTTATGAAGCGAGTGTTATTTATGGTGCAGTTGTTATTATTTGTTTTTTTTAATCTACTGCTTTTCCTGGCCATTATCAATTTATTTCATAAAAGGTCTGTGTCTGATAAGCAGGGTGCTGATACACCTGTTTATAACGGGAAAGAAGAATTTGATCCTTCGCTGCAGCGGCTTTCTTCGGTATCAAAGCTGGAGGCTTATTGCGACAGTCTTTTTGCTGTGGTCAGTTCGTCTGACAGTAATGTACGGTTTGAACATGATTATCCGGCCTTTGCCAGTTCCATCGTGCGCAAGAAATTTTATCATGGCTACTCCAAATACAGCTACACTAATAATTATATGGCGCTTGTACTGGAGCCTTTGACGGGGAAAAATGCCAGTGCTATTGTAGTGCCTGATGATATCATGAAATATCCGTATGCTGCCTGCAGCCAGCAATCGATCATAATGATGGAACTGATGAAGCGAAAGGGATTCACCACCCGTAAAGTTGGCTTTGATGGAGGGGAAAAGTTTGGCGGGCACTTTTCTTTTGAAGTGTACTATGACAACAGCTGGCATTTTTTTGATCCTGACCAGGAGCCTGACCGAAAAATACTTGCGGCCTATAACAGACCCGGTATCGAATTCCTGGCAAAGAATGAAAGTATCTTATTGGCCGCTTATAGTAAATGGGATTCTGCTAAAGTAAGAGAAGTTTTCAAAAGCTATTCATTAGGAACGCCTAACAGGTTTGAAGCTCCCAATGCCTTTATTTATCAGCGGGTGACTCAATTTCTGTCTTATACGATGTGGCTTTTCCTGTTGCTGGCTTTTCTGTTAGTACGGAGGAAATACCTGCGGCTTGACAACATTGATCTGATGTCAGCGGGTGAACAGAGAATGGTGATGCAGTGATTTTTCCTATTTCCCCAATAAATCTCCTGAAGTGATGCCGGATAATTCCACACCGGTTTCTTTTTTGATCTCTTCTTCAAAAGCTACATCCACCCGCAATGCTTTCAGGCCGGATACACCCTGTAGTTCTTCCAGGTCGTGATGCTCTACTGTGCCGTGCAGGAGTTTTTTGTTTTGCAGAAACTCAATGTACTCAGTATATTCTGTTGCATCTCTTGACTGAGAATAAACGATGGCGATCTTGCCGGGTTGTGTAAGCCGCTCGTTAGTATCTTTTATCCGTACTTTATCGATCCGCTTCTTTACGATCTCGTAGCGGATATTATAAGCGCCATCCACATCAAATTTTCTTTCTTCGGTGCGGAAAAGAATAGCCAGCGCTTCACTATGGGACAGAATGAGCTGCGTGGTGCGCAGCCGGTGGCTTAGATCTTTTTCGAGGCTATTGGTTACCCGGGCTGCTTTGGCCAATACGGTCAGTTGCCACATCTTCATATTCCGCAGGTAGATCTCATCAAACTTTTTGCGGGGGCTAATACTTTGTCCCATGAAAATGTTGAACTCCAGCCCATCGGTTACATAGCGCTCAAAATAATGAGGATATACTTTTTGGGCGGCTGCCTGTTCTTTGTCTATGAAACGGGCCAGTGTATCATTGATCAAAGAAATGCTCTGTTCATATTCTTTGCGGTGATGATACAGCATGCCCAGTTGCGGATCAAGAGCAGAAAAATATTCGTCTATCTCATTCTTCAGGCCGGGCTCGCTGCTGCGGAGATGATGAAATACACCGCTTACCTGGCCCTGCATAAAATCCCGGATGCTCAACTCTTCTTCTGATTGCAACACATCTGAAGCGGCCTGTATAAACTTATCGATCTTGAATTCTATTTCCTGCAACAGTACAAGCTGGGTTTCTGTTTGTGCTTTGGTGACTACTTTCCGGGCCAGGTTCAACTGATCGAGTATATCCCGCTGTATGGCTTTTGACCGCTCGGTAGAAGAGTTGCGGATGTCAATGGCGCCGTACAAGGGGTAAACCTCATGAAAGGCGATGCGTTCTATTTTTACATCTTCTTTCTGTTGTTTGGATACGATGTACTTTAATGCAGCTTCTGTAAATTTCCATTCTACGGCTGGCTGTACGGCTGTGAATTTTTTCTTGATCACCCGTTCTACCTCTGTGTTCAGCAGTTCGAGGCTTTTTTCCAGGCCGAGGGTGAATAGCGGAATGGCGGCTTCTATCTTACCAATATGTACGGGCTTCAGGTGGCCGGGTGTGGCAGAGGCTATTTCCAGGAGGCCCAGCAGTTCATTATTTTGCTTCAGCGGACAAATGATAAGGCTGTGTGTCCCGGTGCGTTGGTAATAGGAAAGGCATTGCACTTCACTGGCCGTTTTTTCATCGAGTGTTTCAAATAAAATGGGCTGGTTATTTTCGCGGAACAATAATTTGCAGTAATCGCTTATCTCATCTTTTTCGTTGGTGCTTTGCATCTGGCGAAAAAGCAGGCTGTTATTATTGTGGAGGTCGGAGTACACATAGTGGCGGTTGATCTTAAAGAAAGGCGTTACCCCTATGGTTACATCTTTCATGCCGATCAGATTTTGGATATGGCTTTCCAGGTCTTTATATGCAGCTGCTTCGGGCAGGGCATTGATATCAAGCAACCTGTTTTTCATTTCTGCTATGACCGCCTGTTCGGTTACATCATTGATGCGGATAACGGTAAGCCCTTCAAATACAAACTGGTTCAGCGGTATCTGTACCATGAGTTCATCCAGCGAAAGGATGCGGTTGAATACCTGGTCCAGCATGCTATCGGGCATTTTAGGCATTTCGCCGACCGGCTGCACATCGATGAAGCGGCCATCCAGTCGCAGCTCCATGTACCGGGTGAGCCCGGTTGATTCATCGGGAAAAGGATAAATGGAGCGGGATGTATCGGGGCTATTGTAGCCCATGTATTTTTTTAAAATGAGGCCGTAGGCAAAGTGCAGTTTTTCCCTGTTGATATCATTTTTTGCCGGGTTGTCTTTTATAATGATCTCATTGGTGCCTGATTTCAGCAGCAACTGTTTAAATAAAGGGGAGGCATATACGGCCTGGTTCTTAAAGGGAAACAGGATGCCATACATGTAGTTGGCAGTGGTAGGGGGAAATACAGCTGACAACAGCTCTTCTATCAATTCCTTATGCGGCTGGAGTACATCCAGGTGGCTGATGGTTTGCATCAGGTGGGGGTAATGGTCAAACTCTTCCACCACATGGCCATATAGTTTTTGCATACCGGGATTGCCTTCGGCAATATTCTTCTTCAGCGCTGTTACCAACGGCCGGAAAGAGAGGCGGCTGTTGAAGAGGGATTCATCCAGGTTGAAAGCACTGTCTTGCATGTTGTTAAGGTTAAAATGGTCAGTTAGCTGGTATTAACAAAGCTACTAAATATGATTTTCTTACTGACAGTTGATTCGGTGTATTTACGTTCGTGGAAGCTGAGTATGTCATTCCGGGTGGTTTAATAGCAATTGAACATGTAAAATACCTGTTGACAAGGGGCTGTTTTGGAATAACAGTACACCGATGACTAAACGACAAAATACAGGCAAATGGACGAGTACGGATTATTTTGATAAATCAAAATACAGGAATTAAGACAGCTTCGTTTGAGTTTACAATTAGTTATCCTTTTTATGGGATGTTCTTTGCGTACACGGTATTAAAAAACCCGCCTGGTATATCACCAAACGGGTTTGTATTTATTTGTATGCAGGGATAATTATCTTCTCTGGCGGCCTAATGTCATGCCGATCTTGAACTGGATGGTAAAAAAAGCATCGTTGTCAGAGGGGTCGCCCCGCTGGTCGTAAATGCCTGATGCATCGAAGGGGGGCAATTCTTTTTTCCGATCGTACAACTGCTGGGCAATGGCCGCCCTGTTGGGCGAAAGGTAGTTGGAAAATAAAGCAGGATCTATGTAGCCGGTGCTGGCATCATCGAGGTAGTCGGTGCTGAGTATGCGATGCACAAACTCCAGTCTTGCGCTGAGCAAAGGGCTTACCTGGTATTTTATGCCGAGTCCGGTGGAAATATTGAACTGGCTGAGCTGGTACGCTTTTCTGTCCGGGTATTCTTTAAAACCCTGTCCTTCCAGGCGGAGGGGCTGGAGGGAAAACCACTGCCCGTTGAGCTTTGCCTGCGGATCGAAGGAGTAGTAGCCTACGCCTATGATGCCATAGGGGGAAAGCAGGGGCGGATCTTCATCTTCAAAATCGCGGAACATGAGGGGGTGAACCTCTACGGCGAGCTGTGCTTCTGCTATTTTGCTTTTGAAACTGAGGTTTCTTTCGTACCGGCCGGAGGTGGTGGAGGCCACACTCTTGAGGATACTGTCGTATCCCACTACCTGGCCGAAAGTACCCTCGAGCCGTACGGCTATTTTGTCCAGGTAATTGGCCAGAATGTACACGCTGCCGCTTGGTTTGGCTGTTTTCCAGCGAAGATCTTTGACAAAGTTTTTTCCGATCCCTTTTTTACCGCCAAGGTCGGTGAGAGAATTCATGACGCCGAAGCCGGCACCGATCTCGATGACAACGGCACTTTCATAATACTTGTCGTTGTAATAATAATACTGAGCTTTCAGGGGCTGATTAAGTAGGGTACTACACACCAACGCCACTACCAGGAGTTTACGCATCCTCAACAATTTTTTCTATTAATTAATTTAAAACAGGTGGTTGTGCAAAAGGGCTGGATCGAGGCGGTAATCAGGGGGATTGGAGATAGGAAGAGGCAAAATAGGAATAAAATTTTTAGAATGAAAGGGTTTGGGGGTATTAAATTATTATTCGGGTGAAAAAACGGGAGTGGGGAGTGGGAATGGCCAGAGGGGAGTGGCGAGTGGGTAATTTTACGGTGCCAAAGCTTTTTTTTGGGGCTCCTTACCCCCTTTCCTAAGGCTAACTTCCTGAAAAAGATGGCGAGAACTACAAATAAGGCCGCTAAAATTCCAAAGCAGGAAGGCTACTCCGTAAACAAGAATGTCAGAACTCCAAACAAAGTTGCTAAAACTCAAAAGAAAGTTGCTAAAACTCAAAAGAAAGTTGTGAAAACTCAAAAGAAAGTTGCTAGAACTCAAAAGAAAGTTGTGAAAACTGCAATCAAGGAAGGTTAGTCGCTAAACAAGGAAGGCTAGTCCACAAACAAAATTGCCTTAGGGGAGTTTGATCTTGTTTGATTATCAGTCATTTGTATAAAAACAGAGCTTTTGCCTGCCCGGAGCGGAAATAGGAAAGGGATTTGCGCAGCACATATTTTCATTAGCCTTTTTACTGTTTCTGTGTGCCGACCGGGGAAGTGCTATTCCCAACCCTCTTTGGAGGGGAGGACTCAGGAGGATTCATTAGCTGATAAAATTGTTGGATTTGGATTCTGGGCATGGCTTTTAAGGAACTGATATATAGCGAAGAAATAAGTATAACAGGTATTCCGGGTGTGGCAGCCAGTATGGCTTCAAAACTGTGGCTTTTACAGATGGCAAGGCAATTACTGCAAATACCTGACCGGGGCTTATGGCCTGCCATATTACCCTGCCTGCTATTTTTTCGTTACAGGCTGCTGTATGTACTGCGATCTGTTTCGTTCGTTGATTTTTTCAGTTTTAAGATTGAAATAGAGTTTGTTTTGGTAATTAAACAGGCTAAATGAAAGGAGTGCGAATGCAACTGAAATCATACGCAGCTTTTATATGTGTATTACTAATTTCCTGTGAAACGAACTCGCCTATTGATCTACAAAAGGAAATGAAAGCTATACTTGATCTTGAAGCTAAAAATAAAGAGTACCATTTTGCAAAAGATACCAAGGGGTTAGTTGGTACTTTTTCGGACGACTTTTTATCAATAAGTAAAGGGGTGATAGACAGGCCGTCGTATGGAAAAAGCCTGCAACGGTTTAGTTCATATTTCAGTAATGTGCATTTTTTAAAATGGGATGATAAACAGGAGCCTATTGTCAGATTTTCGGATGATGCTACGGTGGCGTACGTTGCTGTTGATAAATTAGTTATTACTGAATGGAAAAATGAAACCGGGGAAATAATGGCGGACACTACAAATTTCGCCTGGCTATCTATTTATAAAAAAGAGAATGGCAAGTGGCGTTTGGATTGTATAAGCTCTACTAATAAATAAGGATAAGAGGATGAAAAAAATAATGATAAAGGGTTTATTTGGGCTGTCGCTTTGCGGAGTTGCATACGGACAAAAAATTGATAAGAATAAGCTTGATGGTTTGCTGAGAGACGCTGAATCTATGCATTCCGAAGCTGTTATTATTTATCAGGATAATAAACTGGTTGCTGAGAAATACTTTGGGATAGGAAAACCCACTACCAAAATTGAAAGTATGTCGTGTACTAAGAGTATTGTAGGGCTGGCGGTTGCTTGTTTATTATCTGATAAAATACTAACGAGTCTAGACATGCCGGTTTCGAGGTACTACCCGGAATGGAGACAGGGGCAGAAAAAAAACATTACCATCAGGCAGTTAGTGAATATGACTTCAGGGTTGCAAAATAACCCTAATGCTTCTGTTGAAATTTATCCAAGTCCTGACTTTGTTCAATTGGCACTGGCGGCTGAACTTTCAACTGCACCTGGCGAAGTTTGGGCCTATAACAATAAGTCTCTTAATCTAATGGCCGGAGTGATTGAAAAAATAACCGGAATGCGAATGGACAAGTATATTGGCGGGCGACTTTTTAAACCACTGGGAATTACTGATTATGCATGGTCTCTGGATAGTGCAGGTAACCCTCATGTGATGGCTGGCTGTCAATTAAGGCCAGGTGATTTTATTAAAATTGGATTGCTCTTATTTAATAATGGCAAGTATAATGATCAGCAAATAGTTGCAGAGGAATATATAAACGGGGTAATTACGCCTTCGAAACAATTTGCAGGGTATGGGATGTTGTGGTGGATCGATTATGAAAAAACTGTTTCGGAAGTTGATGATGAAATAATTTCCCAACTTGTAAAGGCCGGAGTAGCCCGGGACTTTATTGAAAAAGCTGTAAAAATGAAAGGTATTTATCAATCCAATGATGAGTATGTTTCAAGAGTTGAGACGGTATTTGGAGAAAACGCCTGGTCATATATTAATGAGACGCTGGGAGCTACTCTCAGGCTAAGAAAAAAAACATTTAGCGGTAATGTAACTTACCGGGCTGATGGATATTTAGGCAATTATATTATCGTGGACCCGCAGCATAAAATAGTGGCGGTGCGAATGATAAGCCATGCCAGCTATAAAGGGGATAGCGATAATTATGTTGGCTTTGCCAGGAATGTGCTTTCTTTATGTGAGTAACAAAGTATAAATGAGTATTGATTATAAGTGGTTTTAAAACGGCTCGAATGAAAAAAATCATTGTACCAGTTTTTTTATTTTTTGGCAAAATTGCTTTTTGTCAAATGCCTAATACGTTGACAAACGCTGAAAAAGTGTATGGTCTTTCAAGATTTTGGCAAGAGGTGAATTACAATTTTGTTTATCTCGAAAAAGTTGACCGGAAGAAATGGGATAGTGCTTATATCTCTTTGATTGACAAAGTTCAGCAAACAGCAAATGATTACGAGTATTTCAGGCTCTTAAAGCGATTTTGTGCGATACTTAAGGATGGGCATACTAACATTGAGTTTCCTGGTGAGGTTCAGAAAAAAGTGATGAAAACCATGTTTGGAGAGTATAGATTTATTATTGAGAACATTGATGATAAAGCAATAATCACTCATGTGAATTTTTCTAAAAAAGGGATTGTTCCACCTGGTAGTGAGATACTTGAAGTAAACGGACAATCAACCAGAAATTTTTCAGCGCTTTTTGTGAAGCCATATATAGCCTCTTCTACAGAACATGTGTTAGAAAACATGGCAACAGAAAACCTTCTGGAAGGTATTGAAGGTGACAGCTTTGAGCTTAAAATACGAAAGCCAGGTGGTGAGGTGGTTGTGTTTTCCGTTACTCATTCAAAAAGTTCTGAAACCGAGCTTTACCCTCCTATGCCAAACCCGAATAAAATATTTGAGTTTAAATGGATTGAGCCGAAGGTGGCCTATGTAGCTTTAAATTCTTTTGAGAGTGAGGATATTATTACTGAGTTTACTAAGAATCTTTCGGAATTGGAAAATGCGAAGGGCCTCATTATTGATCTTCGCCGAAATGGCGGAGGTGATCACCAGGTTGGGTTGGAAATACTTAAGTACCTGTTGCCATCGGAGAGTGTCTTAGGTGCGAAAAGCCAAACCCGCAACCATATAGCTACCTATAAGGCTTGGGGCGAAATGGTAAAACCAGCAGATACTGCGACTAATGCTGAATTCAAAATGGCTTATTTGAATTATTCAGATAAGTATTATTATAACTTTCCCATCTCATCAAGGAGTATTAAGATACCTGGTAAGAAAATAATAATCCCTACGGTAGTTCTTATAGGAAATATGACAGCCTCTGCAGCAGAAGATTTTTTGATTTATGCGTATAACCAACCTCATTTTACCACATTAGGAAGTCCAACTTTTGGAAGTACGGGACAGCCTTACTATTTCATGTTGCCGGGCGGTTCGCAAGCACGGGTATGTACTAAAAAGGATACATACCCAGATGGAAAGGAGTTTGTAGGAACGGGCATTTTGCCAGATGTAGTTGTGAAGCGAACATTGTCTGATTATTTGGAAGGCAAAGACCCGGAACTTGAAAAAGCTACTCTTATCTTAAATGATAAAACGAACGCAGGTAAGATGGGACAATGAAGTGTTTGTTTTCCAAGTGCTTTCAGTTGAAGATACTGTCAACGGCACATTCTAATAAAATTCAGACGGACAGAAGCATATCTGCAGAACTGGTATTCGTCTTTAAATACCTCTCCGCTTTTTTGGGTATCTTTCGATAAACATTTCTTCATGAAAAAGATACCGCTGTTACTATTGTGTGTTGTGCTGTTCCAGTTTGGCCAAGCTCAGTCTGTACCCGATACGGTGGCTATTAAAGCTGTGCTGGAAAAGGAATCGGCGACATGGCGTTCAGGTGATGAGAAAGGGCATGCGGACTGCTGGCATATACGGCCGTACAGCCGCATACTGGTATCGACTACGGATGGAAAATGCTTTGATGTGCCACCGGTAATGATGATAAAACCAGTGCCGGGCTCTATGGGTAAGGGAGGGGTATTTGAAAACTCCAATTATAAATTCAGCATACATGGGAATAGTGCCTGGGTGAGCCACAACGAAGTGTCAACAGCGGCAGATGGAGTGAAAACGTATTCGTATGAAATACGGCTGCTGGAAAAGATAAAAGGGGAGTGGAAACTGGTGGGGCAGTCGATCCATTTGTATAGGCCGGAGTAGCGAGTGTTATTTGCCGCAGGTGAAGGAATGGGGAAATTCAGAATCCCGCAGAGCGGCACAGGGTATAAATTATAATATGTAAAGCTCAATGCTTATGCTATCAAGATTAAAATTGCAGGTCATTATTTTTCTGTCTGCAATACCGGTATTTGCTGCTGCGCAAACACCCGGTAAGATACTGACACTTGATGCTTATTTCAATGGCATTCCATTACGGTTGGGCTATGATGAATGGGTGAAGTATGTGGCTGCGCATCCTTTAATGGGAATCGATTCCAGCAATGATCGGGGAATTTATTCCAGTTATAAAGCTGGAATGAAAAGCCATTTTCCTTTTCCTGATAGTCTCCTCGTAAAGATCCTGCTTATTAAGGACAGGGGAAAAGCCTGGCTACAGCCGGAACCGTATGTCGATACTACAAAAGGAGTTGCTATTGAAGTGGTTACCGGGAATAATAAAGAAGCCAGAAAGACAGCGGCTGCTATTTTCAAACAATTGAGGAAAGAGTTGGAAAGCTATTTCGAGAAAAGAGTGTTTACTAATTTTGGAGAAGCTTCATTTTACCAAGGAAAAACAGAACAGTTTCCCAATGTTACTCTCATCAAGTCTTATTCTAAAGAATTAAATTTTTACTTTGTGATGATCGAATACTGGGATGAACAGGAAAGATGAGTGATAGCATAGTTTAATACAAGGCTTTTAAGTGTATTAGTTAAGAC
>CALSAT010000091.1:0-10752 GCA_943372905.1 Bacteroides fragilis
CCCTTCTCTCATACAGGTTTGAAAGCTGAAGTATCTAAAGGGAAACACGGTGCTATGCTGGGTGTATCCAATGCTACTGATTTCAGGATTCCATTGGATGGACAGATCAATAAGAAATTTTTACTGGCGCAATACTCTTTTGCCCCGACTGACAAGATAAAGATCTACCTGAATTATGTGGGAGGCCAGAATCCCGATACATCTAAGACCAACCAGTTTGATGCGGTGGTGACTGCCAAATTCAGCGACAAGTTTAACATTGGTTTCAACGGCACTGTGAACTCCACCCAGCTTTGGGATGGCAGTAAAAACATTGAAAGTAAGGCCTGGTGGGGATCCGCCCTTTATCTCAATTACGATCCAAAGGCATGGTTCGGTCTTACTCTCCGTGGAGAATTATTTGGAGATAAGAACCAGTTCAAAGCCTTCAGCGGTGCCACTGAAGGAGGGAATATTTTCTCTACTACCCTGTCTGCGAACTTTAAGAAGGGTGGTTTCATCTTCATACCGGAGTTCCGGCTGGATAATGCCAGCAAAGAAATTCTGTTTACCAATAAGGATGGGGTATTTACAAAATCAGCGGCCAGTTTCCTGATAGCGGCCGTATATTCTTTCTGATAATACTACATGGGTTAGAAATCGTTATATGGCAAGCAATCGTTAACCGCCTCCCGTTTCTACGGGAGGCTTTTTTTGTGAATAGGTAATGGTAAATGCCTTTGTCAGTAATTGACTGTTCGCTATTACCCATTCACTATTCACTAAACTGCCGGTTCCTGCTGACTCAAACAATGAAAGCTTCCAAGCCCCCAGATAATATCAGTGGAATCAATACCCACCACTTCCCTGTCGGGAAAACAAGATTGTATTATTTGTAACGCTTTATCATCCCGGTCAGAGCGGAATGTTGGTACGATCACTGATTTGTTAGCGATGTAGAAATTAGCATAAGAGCAAGGCAGCCGCTGATCTTCAAACACCAACTCTTCGGGCATCAGCAATTCTACAATATTGAGTTGTTTGCCATTCAGCAGACGCATTTCCTTTAGCTGTTTCAGGTTATGTTGCAGTAAGGCATAGTTTTCATCCTGTATATTTTCTTCAATCACCGTAATAACAGTGTCCTCGTTTACAAACCGGACCGTATCATCAATATGGCCGTCCGTATCATCCCCGATAATCCCTTCATCTACCCAAAGTACCTGTTCAATACCATAGAAGCTGCAAAGATATTCTTCAATCTGTTGCTGGTTCAGGTGTGGATTCCTGTTCTCATTCAGCAAGCAGGCGGTGGAGGTCATCACGGTACCCTTCCCGTTAAACTCCACAGAGCCACCTTCCATTACAATACCGGGATGAAACACCGGGATATTAAACTGTTTACCTATCAAAGTCGGCACCACATCATCAAGGTCAAATGGAGGATATTTATTGCCCCAGGCATTATAGCCCCAGTCCACTATTGCTTTTGGTTTCGCAGCAGCCGGATTAATTAAAAAAGCCGGACCATGGTCCCTGCACCAGGCATCATTGGTTGGGTGAAAGAAAAACTCTACTTTACTTAAATCCACACTCTCTTTTTCGAGCTGACCAATCGCAAATGCTTTCATTACCTCATCTGCTACATTTATACGAACCAGTTCGCCTTTCGTCAGCTCTTTTACAAACTTGGCATACGAAGGAAAAATAGTATGGATCTTCCCCGGCCAACTTGCTTCTTTATGCGGCCAGCTGAGCCAGGTAGCGATATGCGGGGCAAATTCGGCGGGGAAATAATAACCAAGTTCTTTAGGTGTCATTAGTATTTGGGGATTTGTCAATAATTAGTGCTCGTCATCGATGTAGCGCTTCGTAATTGGCTGATAAGAATCGATCCTTCTGTCTCTCAAAAAAGGCCAGTGAGTTCTGTACTGATCAGTTTTCGCCAGGTCCAATTCAAGCACCTTTACTTCTTCTTCTTCATGTGAAGCCTTATACAAAACTGTTCCAAATGGATTGGATATAAAAGAACCTCCCCAGAATTTCATGGCCCCGTTTTGTTCCAGCCCCACTCTGTTCACACTTACCACATGTACACCATTTGCTACCGCATGACTTCGTTGTATTGTTTGCCAGGCTCCATATTGTTCAGTATTGGTCGCTTCATCCTGCGCAGTGGCCCAGCCGATCGCTGTTGGATAGAAAAGTATTTCAGCGCCCATCAGCGCAGTAATGCGGGAAGCTTCGGGATACCATTGATCCCAGCAGATAAGCACACCGATAGTAGCGAATTTCGTTTTCCAAACTTTATAGCCCAGATCGCCGGGAGTAAAATAAAACTTCTCGTAATAAGCAGGGTCGTCGGGTATATGCATTTTACGGTACTTACCAAGGTAGCTGCCATCTGCGTCAATTACAGCAGTGGTGTTATGGTAAAGCCCCTGTGTCCTTTTTTCAAATAGAGAGGCAATTATTACAACGCCCAGTTCACCCGCCACTTTTTGTAATGCGGCTGTGGAAGGACCGGGGATAGGTTCTGCTAACTTGAAGTGTTCATAATCTTCCACATCACAGAAATACAATGAAGTGAATAATTCCTGCAGGCAAACGATCTGGGCACCATCAGCAGCCGCCTTTTTAATCCCCTCAATCGCTTTGCTAAGATTTTCTTCTTTCTGATTGGTGCAGGTCATTTGCACCAGACCAACTTTTACTTTACTCATATTAGTAAATTCAGGTGCAAAAATAGAGATTCAGACGGGAAGTCGGGAACACATGAAGCCGAAAAGTTAATTCACATACAAATTGATATCCTGCTAACTTTACAACTCGCAAACCTCCCCCTATGCCGAATTCCTTCCTGCATTAATAATTCCAAAGGAACAGCGCATCGCCAATTTCTCATAGGTTTCCTTTACCGGTGCCTGCACCAGGGCTTCATCCAGTTCCCTGATCTTTGTTAAGGCATATTGCTGAATGGTAACCAACGGCAATACGATCCGCTCCCTCATCTGAATGGACAATTGATCTACCGGGTAGTCAGCCATCAATTCCGACTGACTGGTTATTTTCGACAAATATTGCTTCGTCAGCTCATACTCATTATATATCATTTGCCACAATTCCCCAAACTGTTTATGGTTTGATAAAAATGCTGTCAGCGGAAAAAATGATTTCATCATCGCCATTTCACAGTTATCCAGCAATGTTTTAAAGAAAAGCGATTGATGATATAGCTTCTGTAGTTGTAATAATTTACCCTGTTGTTCCATTTGCTGCAGGGCTGAGCCCACGCCGTAGTAGCCAGTTACGTTTTGCTTTAGCTGGCTCCAGGAGCCTGCAAAAGGAATTGCACGCAGGTCTTTTAATGACAGACCGGAAGCGGCCCCTCTTTTAGCCGGGCGGCTCCCAATATTTGTTTCGCTGTAAAATCGCAACGGGCTTACCTGTAACAAATAATCAGCCAGGTAAGGGTGATCTTTTAATTTCTTATAGGAGACCAGGCTGATGGCAGCCAATTCACCCAGCAATTCTTCTTCCTTTTTACTCAGTGTAATATCTCTGTTAGTAAACAGATCGTTTGAGATACCGGCATTCAATAACTGCTCAATATTGAATTGCGCTGCTTCAATTGTTCCAAAATTGGAACTGACTGTTTGTCCCTGGATAGTTAGTTGAATTTCTTTATTGGAAATATTCTGCCCCATGGATGCGTAGAACTTGTGTGTTTTACCTCCGCCTCTTGAGGGTGGACCGCCACGTCCATCAAAGAAAACAACATCTACCCCGTTTTGGCGGGAAATAGCTGTTAAAGCTTCCTTAGCTTTATAAATGCTCCAATTGGCCATCAGGTAACCGCCATCCTTTGTACCATCAGAAAAGCCGAGCATGATCGTCTGCTTGTTTCCCCTCCGGGCCAGGTGAGTTTTATACTCGGGGTTAGTATATAATGTTTCCATTACTTCCGCTGATTTTTGCAGATCGGCAATTGTTTCAAACAACGGAACAATATCAATATTCATTTCTTCTTTCGCCCAGCCACTCAGCAGGAATAAACCATATACCTCAATGGCATTAAGTGCACTGTTAAATTGGCTGATAACATAGCGGTTGCAGCCCTCATTACCATTGTATTGCTGAATACTTTTTATGGCCCTGATTGTTTCGATGGTATCTTCAGATAACTTATCATCACTAAACTCTATACCACTGGCGGCGGGCAAATCAACCAGGCAGTTGATCTTTTCTGGTTCATTCATGTCGGCATATCCCGGTAACAGGTCATGGTATTTTCCAGCGATTGCTTCAACTACCTTACCATGCACCGAACTTTCCTGGCGGATATCTAAAGAAGCAAAATGTAACCCAAATAATTCGATCTTGCTGATCAGGTTGTTAACTAAATGAATGAACAACCCGTTATGCTGATGCACAATGACCTCCCTGATCTGCAATAATGTTCCTAAAATTTCATCTTGTCTGAGGTCTGTTTTGTAACCGGGTATAAAAATATTATTGTACAGTTTCAATTCCAGCTCTTGCAGTAACACATCTACTCCTTCGAAAGTGAGTCTGCGCCTGAGTCGCCGCACATCGAGGTAATAACATTTAATTATACTGCCCCGCAGTGCATCCGCCACCCGCAGCGTAACATCGCTGGTAACAAACGGATTCCCATCCCTGTCTCCTCCTGGCCAAAAACCCATTCTTATTACCGAGTTATGCCGGCTCATTGCATCAGGAAACTGGTTTTTGAGGGTTGAGATAATACGGCCTGCTGCCCCATAAAATACATTCTCCAGGTACCAGATCAGACTTACTGCTTCATCGTAGGGTGTTGGTTTTTTCTTTTTGAAAAAAGGCGTTTTTCCTAACTGCTGTAAATAAGTATTGATAAGGCTGGTATTATTATCAACCAGCGCTTTTGCAAGGTCATTGATAATTCCCAGCACCGAGCCCGGATAGAACTGTGTTGGATGTGCCGTTAACACCAGCCGGATTCCAAAATCTTTCAATTTTTCTGCCAATTCATCTTCCTTGTTTCCCTGCAGCACTTCTGATTCCAAGTGTTTTAATGTACCCACACCGTTCAGATCATGTACGTTTTTAAAAGCGGCGTCTTCAAGTGCATCAAAAAGCACTACCTGTCTTTCGATATACTGGACAAAGCGGAACAGCAGGTCATTTCTTTCTTCCACTTTTACATAAGCAGTATGTTTATTAAAAAAATCGTCGATGATCTCTGCAGGGGCCAGTTTCTTTTTATAACCCCCTTCGCAATTATTAGAAAGCAGGGACAAAAGTATACCTGTCTTTTCAATGCGGTGAAAAGGAAGTGAGGTGAAAAGACTATTGTACAACTGAAAACGGAGACCTACTTCACTCCTGAACTGCTGCAAGGCCCTGTTGGATGATTTATCCATTTTATAGATTTATACAATTGACAAATGATATAGCAAGCAGCGTGGTGAAAATACTTCATTTTGATTAAAGTAGATTGTTCAGCAGGGCTTTAAATAAAAAGACCCTGCTGTTGGCAGGGTCTGTAGAATATAATTATTGAAAGAATTATTCTGCGGCTGGTGTATCAGCTACTTTTTCTTCAGTGGCAGTTTCTGCCGGTTCCGTTTTCTTCTTTGTACTACCGGCACGACGGGTCTTTTTGGTAGTTGCTTTCGCTTCTCCTTTGCCTTTACCGTAAATATCATTGAAGTCAACCAGTTCGATCATCGCTGTTTCGGCATTATCACCAATACGGGCACCCAGCTTAATGATTCGGGTGTAACCACCGGGACGACCAGCAACTTTTTCAGCTACATTACCAAACAGTTCTTTCACAGCTTCTTTATCCTGAAGGTAGCTGAATACAACCCGACGCTGGTGTGTAGTGTTGTCTTTTCCTTTAGTAATGAGGGGCTCTACATATACTCTTAAAGCTTTTGCTTTAGCAGTAGTAGTTACAATTCTTTTGTGCTCAATAAGCTGGCAGGCAAGGTTCATTAATAGCGCATCCCTGTGTGCTTTCTTTCTGCCGAGGTTTTTTACTTTGTCTCCGTGACGCATGACTTTTTAATTTAAATTCGGTTGCACCGTGTCAGGAATTGCAACCTACTGATTATAAAAATAGCGATTGACCAAAAAGGCCAATCGCTTATCAATTAAAATTCGCTTGGATCAATACCCAATTTGATCAGATCCATTCCGAAATGCAACCCTCTTTCGGTCAGCACTTGTTCGATCTCAGCCAATGATTTCTGACCGAAGTTGCGGAATTTCATCAGATCTTCCTGCTCATACTGTACCAGCTCACTAAGTGAGTTGATCTTAGCAGCTTTCAAACAGTTGAAAGCTCTTACAGAGAGGTCGAGGTCTTCCAGTGGAGTTTTCAGCACTTTACGCAGTTGTAAAGTTTGCTCGTCCACCATATCTTCTTTCTTCTCTTCTTTATTGTCGAAGGTGATGTTCTCATCAGTGATGATCATCAGATGCTGGATCAATATCCTTGAAGCCTGCTTCACTGCCTCTTCCGGATGGATAGTACCATCTGTAGAAACTTCCATGATCAGTTTTTCGAAGTCTGTTCTTTGCTCCACACGGGTGTTCTCGATGGTGTACTTCACATTTTTAATCGGGGTGAAGATCGCATCAATGGGAATATATCCAAGGGGGGCATCTTTAGGTTTATTATCTTCAGCAGGCACATAACCCCGGCCTTTACCAATGGTCAGTTCTATATCCATCCTGGCAGATGAATCCAGGGTACAGATGAGCAGATCCGGGTTCATGATCTGGAAAGCATGAGTGCCTTCACCAATCATACCGGCTGTGAATTCTGTTCTGTTCCGTATAGACAAAATGATTTTTTCATTAGCCACTTCATGGTCGGCTATTTTCTTAAACCGAACCTGTTTCAGGTTCAGAAAAATTTCCACCACATCTTCGCTAATGCCCTTCATAGTGGCAAATTCATGCTCCACACCTTCGATTTTTACACCTATGATAGCATAGCCTTCCAGCGAATTGAGTAATACACGGCGGAGTGCATTACCAATGGTTACACCGTAACCAGGTTCCAACGGACGAAACTCGAACTGAGCTTCGAAATCAGTTGCTTTTTGCAGAATGATTTTATCGGGCTTCTGGAAATTTAAAATAGCCATAGTTTAATTTTAGATTTACGATTTTAGATTTTAGATTCCTTCAAGTTGTAAACTCAGGCGCACATCCCCTACTCACTGTTCACTTTACTTAGAGTACAATTCCACGATCAGTTGCTCCTTGATGTTTTCAGGAACACTTTCCCTTTCAGGGTAAGTGATGAAAGTACCTTTCATCTCTGTTTCGTTCCAGTCAAGCCAGCTAAATTTAGGGTTCTTCCCACGCACCACACTGGTGATAGAAGTTCTTTCTTTGCTGCCTTCTTTAATAGTGATCACATCACCAGCTTTTAACTGGTAAGAAGGAACGTTTACCACTTCTCCGTTCACTTCGATGTGCTTGTGGCTCACCAACTGACGGGCTGCAGGACGGCTTGGTGCAATACCCATGCGGAAAACAGTGTTATCCAGTCGGGCTTCGCACAATTTTATCAGGTTCTCACCTGTTACACCCCTGCGGCGGGCTGCTTCTTCAAAAGTTTTGCGGAATTGTTTTTCTAAAATACCGTAGGTGTACTTCGCTTTTTGTTTTTCACGAAGTTGCAATGCGTATTCGCCTAACGTTTTACGTTTGCGTTTTTCGCCATGCATACCGGGAGGGTTACTTGTTTTACCCAACCATTTACCATTACCTAAGATGGGCTCACCAAAAATGCGGGAGATCTTGGTCTTTGGACCAGTGTACCTTGCCATAGTTTTTATTCATTTACGCTTTTTTGTAACGGTGCTTTGATCAGTAAAAGCGTTAAAAATCAATCAGGCACCCTTTTTTTAAATGAAAGCTCTTGGCTCTATATGTTGATAAGTTGCGAGTTAAGAGTTTTGAGTTTCGAGACAAAGATTTATTTACTTGATCTCTGTCTTGTCATTCATAGCTAATAACTCATCACTTTTCTTATACTCTTCTTTTCTTCGGAGGACGGCAACCGTTGTGAGGCATTGGCGTCACATCTTTGATCATCACTACTTCTATTCCGCTCTGAGATAAGGAACGGATTGCACTTTCGCGGCCGGCACCCGGGCCTTTTACAAATACATCCACTCTTTTCAAACCAGCATCGAAAGCCGCCTTAGCAGCATCCGCCGCAGCCATTTGCGCAGCGTAAGGGGTATTCTTTTTAGATCCTTTGAATCCCATTTTACCAGCGCTACTCCAGGAAACGATCTGTCCTGTTTTATTGGTAAGGCTGATGATAATATTGTTGAAAGTAGCGGAAATATGGGCATCTCCGTATGAATCAACCTTTACTACTCTCTTTTTTGCGGCCGCTTTTGCGCTGACAGCTTGTTGTCCTTGTGCTTTTGCCATAATGTTTGTACCGAGGTAATCTTTTAGTTTTAAAAAAGCTTCGATTTTATCGAAACTGAATCAACCCTCCTGCTGACCTACTAAGCTATCCGGTGCTGATTCAATATCTGTAAGTCAATATAGGAAAGTCGGATACCTGCATACAGACACCCGACCTCAGATATTATTTTTTAGCTGCCTTCTTCTTACCGGCTACTGTTTTCCTCTTACCTTTTCTTGTACGGCTGTTCGTCTTGGTACGTTGTCCACGAACCGGCAAGCCTTTACGATGACGCAACCCACGGTAGCAGGCGATATCCAGCAAACGCTTGATACTCATCTGTACTTCAGAACGCAACTGGCCTTCCACTTTCAGCTCTTCTGTAATGGTATTACGAATAGAGGTTAATTCCTCGTCATTCCACTCATGTACCTTCTTGTTGCGATCAATACTGTGCTTATCAAGAATATACTTAGCAGTAGAGGGGCCAATACCATATATATACGTAAGACCTATTTCTCCTCTTTTATTTTTTGGTAAGTCAACACCGGCAATACGAGCCATATCTTAATTTTAATTTTTATTTACGATTTCAGATTGATTAACCCTGACGCTGCTTGAAGCGGGGATTCTTTTTGTTAATTACATACAGCTTGCCTTTACGACGAACGATTTTGCAATCAACGCTGCGCTTTTTAATGGATGCTCTTACTTTCATTTTCTTTTGCTTTTAGCTACAAGCGATTGACTTATAGCTTATTTATACCTGAAATTGATTCTTCCCCTGGTCAAATCATATGGCGACAACTCCACTCCTACTTTGTCTCCCGGTAAAATGCGGATGTAGTGCATTCTCATTTTACCGGAGATGGTGGCCAGTATTTCATGCCCGTTTTCAAGCTTTACCCTGAACATAGCATTAGATAAGGCTTCTATGATTGTACCATCTTGCTTAATAAGGGGTTGTTTCGACATATATTTTTTGGGAACGCAAAGGTAGGAGTATCAGAATGAAAAAAGAAATAACCCCGATTAATTTTCGGGGTTATCCTCAAAAATACTGCTGATTTTCAATAAATTTCCTTCAAAAAAGGGCTTTAGGGCATATCCAGGTGCACTTTTGTCATATCCAAATGGAGGTTTTGGAGCTCATGTACCCCCAATTGGAAGCTAAAATGACGGCGGTCTTCCCTCCACCACATTTCCACATTTGAAAAATCACCTTTCCGGGGGGTTACAAGCCTGAAGGAGTCTTTTTTGTACTTAACACCCTCCCCCAGCTCTTCCCTAGTAAAGCCCAATTTTAGTAACTGGCTCTCATCCAGCGGGATAGGATGCATTTCGGCAGGGCTAAACCAAAACTCCTGTATCCCGTTATTTACTAATGCCTGGTTTTCCTCCTGGCTTACACTTACCACCGTACCTTCCCTCATTACCCCTTCATCATTAATACTGATAATGTCGCCTGACTTTAGATTTCCGATTTTTAGCATAGCAAGTCGTTTTTAGTTATCCGAATATAAAAAAGTTTATAAACACTACGAAATGACTTTTGTAAGGCAAAAAGAGATGGCTACTTTTAGAAATTGCTTATTTTCAGACATTATTAAACCACAAACCAACAAATCATGAAAAAGACAGTAACAGCACTGGTAATTTCGTTTTTTTGCTTAACGCTTGTTTCCTGCGGAGGAAAAAAACAAAGCGCCGCTTCCATTGCCAAAGAATGGTGTGATCTGAATGCTAAAGCACATAAAGCGGAAGGCCCCGCTAAAGAAGCTGCAGAAGCAGCCCGTAAAAAATTTGAAGAAAAAATGGCCGCAAAATACAAAGGTGATGAAGCTTTTATGAAAGAAGTGGGAGCTGAAGTAGAGAAATGTGAAGATGCTTCTGAAGGCAGGTAGTGTATATCATAGTATCCCGGCGTTTTATTAATTCATGCAGCGCCGGGATATTTTTATAAATGCTCATCTATCAAACTCTCAATTTTTCGTTTATTAGGTTCCCCTGCATACAATACAACTCCCTCTTTGTCTAAGAGAATTACGGTAGGGAACCCATCCACCCCATACTTAAGTCTTACAGAATCTGCCTGCCATAATAAATCATACATTATTGGCCCCCTTTTTTCTTTGAAAGATTTTATCATTTCCCCGGAATCATAAGCATTGACCCCGAACAACCTGAAATTCTTACCCTTATATTTTTTATAAATATCATTCAACTCTGGTATTTGTGTAATGCAATAACTGCAATGGCAAATCCAAAAATCCAGAAGGACAATATTCCCTTTCAAGCCAGCCAATGAAACAATGTCCTTTGATCCG
>CALSAT010000092.1:0-10629 GCA_943372905.1 Bacteroides fragilis
AGGGATTGAAGTAATGCCATAGTTCATAGACACTTGCGGGTTTACATCCACATTCACTTTACCCACATTCACCTTGCCATCATACTCTTTGCTCAGTTCTTCGATCACGGGTCCGATAGCCCGGCAGGGACCACACCACTCTGCCCAGAAATCCACTACCGTCAGTTTATCAGAAGCCAGTACATCCGTCTGGAAATTTGAATCTGTATACTCTTTTGCCATGTTTATAATTTTTGTTTTAATTGTTATTGGGAAGACAAATTTAAGACCGTTGCAGTTAACCTGCAGTTGTGACGTGAATATGTGTAAAACTTGTCAGCCGGAGATGTCAGATAACTTACAAATCTGACAAAACAAGTCTGTGCACCCGGGATGATCAGCAAAGACAGAAGCACCGCTTCTCTACACCGTTTGCACCTGCACCTCCAGTTCGGGGCTTTTCTCCAAAAACTGGATCATTTCCTCGTTCAGTTCAAACCCGGTACCAGTAGAAACGAGACTGATCTTCATCCGGTTCCGCGGTTCTGTTAATATAAACTTAAGGGCAGTGCTGCCGGGAAAACTCTTCACGTTCTTTTCCACAAAACTCACCATTTCTTTACTGATCGCCTGCGGGTGTACTTCAATCGTTACCTGCTTGGTCATGTTCCGCTTCATCGTTTCCGCCAGTGTTACCCCCATTACTTTAAATTCAAATTCATCCTTATTATACCGCGGCTTAAAATAACCATTAATAAGCACCGTACTGCCCTGTTGCAGGATAGGCGTTAGCCGCATATAATCTTCGCTGAACAAAGGGAACTCTGTCTTGCCCGAATAATCTTCAATGATAAAATTACCATACTTGTTACCACTGCGGGCAATGCGGTGCTGCGCATCCGCCACCAATGCCACCAGGCGGAAAGGCCGCCCCGGGTTTGGCTGCATCTTAATGGCATCTTTAAACTCATTGAAATCAGCGATCGCCGTCACGCCATAATGCCGCATTTCAAAACGGTAATTATCCAGCGGATGACCGCTCAAAAAGATGCCCGTCACTTCTTTTTCATGGTCTAACTGTTTGATCAGTGGCCACGGTTCACAATCCAGTATCCGCGGTGGTGGTATCTCCATGCTGATCGGTAGGTCGCCAAACAGGGTATTGGTCGTCGTGGCATTTTGCGTAGCCATTACCTGTCCGTACTTGATCACCCTTTCCAGTCCATTGATCATTTCTCCTTCCGGCACATTAAAGTATTGCGCCCGGTGATACTCCGTAAAGCAATCAAAGCCGCCTGCATACGCCAGACTTTCCAATGTCTTCTTATTAACAGTACGCTGATTGATACGCTTGATGAAATCAAATATATTGGTAAACGAACCACCTTTCTTTCTTTCCTCAATAATGCTTTCCACCGCCGCTTCACCCACACCCTTCAATCCACCCAGGCCAAAACGGATCTCGCCCTTATCATTCACTGCAAAGCCCTTTAGTGATTCGTTGATGTCAGGACCAAGTACTTTCAATCCCATCCGCTTACACTCCTCCATAAAGAAAGTGATCTTATCAATACTGCCGGCGTTGTTCAGTACGGCCGACATATATTCAGCAGGGTAGTGGGCTTTTAAATAAGCTGTTTGATAGGCCACATAAGCATAGCAGGTGGAGTGGGATTTATTAAAGGCATATTGCGCAAAGGCCTCCCAGTCGGTCCATATTTTTTCCAGCTTATCAGCTGGTAATAATTTTTGGGTAGCGCCTTCAATGAACTGTGCCTTCATTTTATCCAGCACCGCTTTTTGTTTTTTACCCATTGCCTTCCGCAGCACATCCGCATCACCCTTACTAAAGCCCGCCAGCTTTTGTGCCAGCAGCATCACCTGTTCCTGGTACACGGTAATACCGTATGTTTCCTGCAGGTACTCTTCCATCTCCGGCAGGTCGTATTGGATAGCCTCCCGGCCATGCTTGCGGTCGATATAGTTAGGAATATAAGCAATAGGGCCCGGACGGTACAAGGCATTCATCGCAATAAGGTCGCCGAATTTATCCGGCTTCAGGTCACGCAGGTACTTTTGCATACCCGCACTTTCAAACTGGAACGTACCGATGGTGGAACCATGCTGGTAGAGTTCAAAGGTCTTCTTATCATCTAATGGTATCTCATCAATATTAATATCCACGCCATGGTTCAGCTTGATCAGTGCCAGTGCATTCTTCAGTACGGTAAGGGTCTTCAATCCCAAAAAGTCCATCTTGATAACACCGGCATTCTCAATATCATTTCCCTCGATCTGTGTAAGCCACAAGGTCGATTCTTTAGAAGTCGCAACAGGGATCAGTTCCAGCAGGTCTTTCGGGGCGATGATGATACCAGCCGCATGGATACCCGTATTACGCACCGAGCCTTCCAGTCTTTCCGCTTCATGCAGCACCTTGCTCAGCATGCTATCCGTTTGCTTATAGATCTCACGCAGTTTCTTCACATTCTCCATATCATCACTGCCCATGCCATCTTTTTCTTCCAGCGATTTTTCGCCGTCCTTGATCTTCATCGGAGCATGCAGCACTCTTTTCAATTCAGTACCCGGACGGTCCGGCACTAATTTCGTCAGTGCACGGCTTTCCGGCAACGGCAGGTCCATCACCCTCGCCACATCGGCAATACTCGACTTCGCCGCCATCGTACCATAGGTAATGATCTGCGCCACCTGGTTCTTACCATATTTCTCCACCACATAGTCGATCACTTTCTGCCGGCCCTCATCATCAAAGTCAGTGTCGATATCCGGCATCGATTTACGGTCGGGGTTCAGGAATCTTTCAAACAGTAAATTGTATTTAATAGGATCAATATTGGTAATACCAATACAATACGCCACCACCGAACCCGCAGCCGAGCCACGGCCCGGCCCGATGAAAACACCCTTCTCCCGGCCGGCCGCAATAAAATCTCCCACGATCAGAAAGTAACCCGCAAAGCCCATCATCTTGATCGTGAACAATTCAAACTCTATCCGTTCCCGTATTTCATCCGTTATTTCATGGTAGCGTTTAGCAGCGCCTTCCCAGGTAATATGTTTTAAGTATTCCCATTGGTTCTGCGATTCCGCCGACACTTTGTATTTACCCACCGTCTCTTCCTTCGTATGTATCTGGAATTGTTTGTCAATCGGGAAATTGGGCAGCAGGATATCACGGGTCAGGTTCAGCAGTTCCACTTTGTCCACCACCTCATTAGTATTATCAATAGCTTCCGGTAGGTCATGAAAGACCTTACTCATCTCTTCAGTGGTCTTAAAATAAAACTGGTCGTTCGGGAAAGCAAAGCGTTTATCCTTTACATGAATATCATCATCATTAAAATCCCGCAGGGCAGGAGTGGTGATCTTTTCACCGGTATTGATACAGAGTAAAATATCGTGGGCATTAAAATCGTCCTGCTCCACATAGTGCGAATCATTACTGGCAATGATCTTCACTTTATACTTCCGGGCAAATTTGATCAGCACTTCATTCACCTTATCCTGCTCTGCCATGCCGTGCCGTTGCAGCTCCACATAATAATCTTCCTGGAACACATTCAGCCACCACTTGAATTCATTCTCCCCTTCCTCTTCGCCTTTCTTCAAAATAGCCTGCGGCACCGAAGCCCCCAGGCAGCAGGTAGTGGCGATCAGCCCCTCATGGTATTTCAGGATCAGTTCCTTGTCAATACGGGGATACTTACCATACATCCCCTCAATAAACCCCAGCGAGGTCAGTTTGATCAGGTTCTTATAGCCGATCTCATTCTTCGCCAGTAAGATCTGGTGCTGGCGTTTATCTTTTTGTTCCTTCGTAAATGTTTTTTGATGACGGGTCTCCGTAATATAAAACTCGCAACCCACCACCGGCTTCACCTTCACCTTACCGTTCTCATCCTTATTCTTATAGGCTTCCGCCACAAATTCAAAAGCGCCAAACATATTCCCATGATCGCTGATAGCGAGGGCAGGCATACCGTCTTTAATAGCCTTCTTATACAGGTTCTGTATCGAAGCCGCTCCGTCTAATAAGGAGAACTGGGTGTGGACATGTAAGTGTGAGAATTTCATTAATGATAAAATATATTAGTATGCTTTATAACTCGTTTATATATCTGATTATTTTTTTAGTTTCATTATTTTTTCAAGCAATGGTGGCAATCCGTCCGGGTTGATCATGTCATTATTCCAATGGCTTAAAACACAGCTTATATTATAGTTTCTGACAGAGGCCGATACAAAATACACTGTCAGGGTTTTTCCACCACTTATACCTACCAGTAAAGAGTTTATCCCTTTAATATCATAAATAATACGTTTGGCTGTTGTTTCAACACCCTCAAATATAATAGCAACATTTTCTTCGGATATTATTTTACCCTGTTTTCTTGCTTTAATAACATTGAATTGATTTTCCACTGTTTGAGAAGCATCTTGTATTGTTTCATGGAGGCTCCAGTTCATTTGCCCGTAATCAGGACATTGCAAATTGTTGACACCCATCCATCGGCAGCTACTTCCAAGGGCAACACGTCGGCCGGCAAAATTTATACTATCAACTTCGATATTTTCATAAACACTCTCTGGTATTTGCCTGTCATAAATAAGTTGTACAAACTTTCGTTCAAAATCTCTTGCTTTTTTATTAAACTGAGCGAATGAAATTGCAGTAATTAAATTGCCTTTGTCCCGAATGAAATAATATGAGGCGTTTTGTATTACACCTTCACATATTTCTTTTGATTTAAAAACATAATAGCCTTCAAGACTTAATAAAGAATCGTTCTCTTTCAGGTCAGATTCTTTGACAGGGTATCTTTTTATTTTCTTTAGCAACTCTTTTTTTGAAAATTCCACAAAAAATCGTTGCGTTTGAATTTCTATTCCATCAATATTAAATAAGACAATATCTCCATTGGAAACTGCCTGAAGCCTGGTGAACATACTGTCACTGCTTTGAGAAGTGGCAGATAAACAATTAACCCAAAAGCAAAGTAGTATTAATTTGTGCTTCCGTATCATTTTGTTATTGAAAAAGTGTAAACAATATGGCCTTTATTATCAATAGACCTTATCCAATTTTCCGGATTATTGGCGTCATTAAAAGATACGCTGTCTATCGGGAAAATAATAAACCTGGAAAACCAGGTAGTTGGTAAAGTTCCTTCTTTCATGCCAACTTTTCTTCCAAGCACACTATCTTTTGGAAAAACCCTGAAAGGCAATGTCATTTCAAAAGGCCCGGTTGAAGTCGGCTTAACAACACTTACTTTAAAATTTATAATTTTATCAGACGTGTTTTTTATATAGAAAGAAGTAACCGGATATTTGGCAGCACAGCCGGTTAAAAAAATAGCCACTATTACTATTGCTTTTGTTTTCATAAACTCATTTCTTCTTAAACATATAAATGCCATGATGCAGCCACTGTATCTTTCTTTCTTATATTCAGCAGATCATCTCCCAAAAATCCCTTCAGGCTTTTGCCATACATACCCTCAATAAAACCCAGCGAGGTAAGTTTGATCAGGTTCTTATAGCCGATCTCATTCTTCGCCAGTAAGATCTGGTGCTGGCGTTTATCCTTTTGTTCTTTCGTAAATGTTTTTTGATGCCGCGTCTCCGTAATATAAAACTCACAGCCCACCACCGGCTTCACCTTCACCTTACCGTTCTCATCTTTATTCTTATAAGCTTCCGCCACAAATTCAAAAGCGCCAAACATATTCCCATGATCGCTGATGGCGAGGGCAGGCATACCGTCTTTAATAGCCTTCTTATACAGGTTCTGTATCGAAGTCGCTCCATCCAGAAGAGAGAATTGTGTATGAACGTGGAGATGAGAAAATTTCATTGATTACCTGCTTGATATAGTATGTTCAATAATGTTTTAATTCTTTAAAAGGCGGTCAAGTTTTGCAAAGTCGCCATCAAAACCAAAGTTTTTGGTATTCGCAGTAGTGCCAATTATTTGATGTTTACCACATCCGAAACAAATTCTTGCGATGCCAATTGTTTTATGTTTACGTTTAAAAAGAAGAATATTTCTATAATTAATCATACAAGCTGTCGCCCATGATTCGGAAACCGTCTTTTCAGTAAAGATGCTGTCAATGACAGCAAATTTTTCTTTTCCTACATTTCTTTTAGTGTAGCCAATTTTTTCCAATTTTCTGATAAAAGAAGTGTCACTGATATTCTTAGGTGTATCCCCTGCTAACAGATCAAATTTTAAAGACTCGTCTGCGGTTAAGTGTACTTTGTCCATCAGGGAAGACAGTTCTCCCTGTCCGTTAGCATCAACATAATGAAGGATCTCATCATAAGTAAAGAACTTTTTACCATAAACAGGTTTCTTTACTTCGGCTGGTTTCTCTGCTTCGGCAGGTTTGGTTTGTTTCTCCTCTTTTGGAGTCATTGGATGACAGCTAACCAAAAATAACACAGCAATAAACACAATTGATTTTTGCAGCATCATCCCTTTTTTCATTACTCACTTTATAAATTAGAATAAAAGAAAAGCCCTAAACAATATATTCCTGTCCGTTAATGTTCACTACAAACTATAGTTCACTTACTCATAACTCATAACTCATAACTCTTAACTCATAACTCTTAACTCTTAACTCTTCACTCTTAACTCTCAACTCCCCTCACTTCTTCCCAAACGTATAAATACTGATCGACCCGCTGCTATAACTGCACACCCACGCCTCCAGCGTATCATCACTCTCATAAATATCCGCCCCCACCGGGTGCCCGCCACAAGGCAAAGATGCCACTTTCTCAAAGTTGTCAGAATTGATCTTATACACATCCACATAGTCACTCGTGTAGCAGGTCACAAAAATGAATTTATGGTTCTTGGAGAGAACAATAGTGCGGGGCTGCGAATGGGTCCTCGCCGAAAACAACTGTTTACCCGTCGCCACATCAATACACGCAATAGTGCCCAGGCTGTTATAAGACACAAATAAATGCCCGCTTGTATCCATCACAATATGGCGGGGACTGCTCCACACGTTCATAATACTCTCACTTTGCCAGGTAGTATTATTCACCACGTTCAGGCTGGCGCCGCCCATGATAGCGATATAGGATTTACCATTTTTATCATCCACGGCAATACCGCGGGGAATAGCCGACACCGGGATGGTGCTGATCACCTTGCCATAGGGCAGGGCCTGGTCATTCATTTCCAGCACACTCGTGTTGCGGCTGTGCCAGTTGCTCACCAGCAGGAATTTGCTGTCGGCCGTGCGGGAGATCACCTTCGGCGTCTTGCCTGTTTCAATCAGCGGCACCCGGAAGGAGTCCCGCTTCGCCGTGCCGGGGTACACCACCGTCACCGGCTTGGTTTTCTGTTCTGGGGAGGTCACCGCATTGTTCTTCGCAAAATCATTCACCCAGATAGGCACAATGCCATCCGCATTATGGAGAGATACCCAGAGGATCTTATCATCATGACTGAAGCAGGCCTCCACCGGCTTCTCCTGGAAAGAAGCGATCGGGCGGCTTTTATTATAGTCCCAGCCCGTGCCGCGGGTAGGGGTGAACTTGAACTCACGGGTAAGCTGGCGGCTGGCCTGGTCAAACTCGTACACACTCATCCCTTCCAGGTTCATAGCGTACAGTTTAGTGCCGGTAGAGTTAAAAAGTACCGACTTGGTGCCACCCGCAGCGTTCAGCACTTCCTTCTTCTCATACACAATATCCGTGTACGGTTTCAGGGCCGGCGGCGGCTTCACCGTGTCCACAAAGGCTTTTTTGGTCAAAAGGCTGTCCTCCACCGTATGGTTAGTGGAGCCCGAACTTTGGCAGGAGCTGCCCAAAAAGAGCAGCGTGGCGAGGTAAATAAATGTATGCATGGTTAACTTGTAAGAGTCAATAATAGGCAAATATTCGCAACCCGCAATTAGATGATCTGTATCAATATTCACAGGCTGTGAGCAACTCTAAATCACTTAGTTACAGCGGTTTACTCCCCGGGCAATTTTGCCCCATAAAAAACGTTTAGGGAATGTGGTTTTTTTCGGGCATTTACCTATATTTTTGCCTGCCTGCCAAAAAGGGCTTCGGTCCCCACAAGCAGGTCTGCCTCCGGAGTTGGAGGGTTCTTATTAGTAAGAGCGTTGGAAAACCCCATGAAATCATCCTAAAAAGAAAGACGTAATGGTTAAGCAAGTATTACCCGCTATCGCAGTTTTATTGTTTTTGAGCAGTTGTACAACGTTCAAACCCCTCAATTTTACCAGTAATAAACAGGTATCCATAGCCCCTGCGCCCGTTTCCCCGGCCAGGTTCATCGAAGAGATCGCCGTAACCCCGCAGGTAGTGGCCGATAAGACCGAAGTAAAGCCCGAAACAAAAGAAACGTTCGCCACACGGGGCCTCAATGTACAGGAAACACCCGCCCCCAAAGAGGAGATCAGCGAAATAGACGCCATCCTCGCCAGCCGCTCAGCCGACAAAATAGAAGCCTCCTCCTCCGTTCAGTTGAAATACGCCATATTAATGAATACCGAGGTGGAGAACCTCCCCAGCAAAACCTTGCTCGACAATGTGGACGAAT
This sequence comes from Bacteroides fragilis, assembly GCA_943372905.1. Lineage (GTDB taxonomy): Bacteria > Bacteroidota > Bacteroidia > Chitinophagales > Chitinophagaceae > JJ008. Next base: position 8,579 of record CALSAT010000092.1, read on the forward strand.
GGTATGGCGTACGTTACCGCACCGGTGGCAACACCAAAAGCGGGGTAGATTGTTCCGGTTTCACCGTAGCCGTATATGCCGCCGTATATGGGTTTGCCTTGCCAAGAGTATCAAGAGAACAATACCGCATCAGCCGCAAAATATCCACCACCGAATTACAGGAAGGAGACCTCGTGTTCTTCAATACTAATGGAAGTGGAGTATCACATGTAGGCATCTATTTGGGCAACAATAAATTTATACATGCCTCTGTCTCCCGCGGGGTCATGGTAAATGGACTCTTCGAGCCCTATTACAGCAAGCGCTACATCGGCGCCGGCCGCATCGAAAAAGAGTAATAAGCAGTCATTTACTGTATTATCTTAATGTCAATTGCAAATTGCTCATTGCAAATTGCCCATTCCCCATTGCCTTTTCCCCACTCGCCATTCCCCACTCCCCACTCCCTGTATTTCAACTTTCAACCTTAAACTTTTAACCGTTTCTTCACCGCCTCCAGCACCGGCTTTATATCCGGCGACAGCCCGAACCGGATCGCACCACCCGCAAACAGCACCAGGAACGCCACACTCCGTAAGAACATACCCGGAATGCCATGCATAGACAGGAAGGCAAAATGACAGACCGCATAGCAGCCCACCGCCAGCAGTACAGAGTACAGCGACTGCATCGTAAACGGAAACAACCGGAACTTCCGCCACAGGAAAGTAATGCGGATAATATTATACACCGAAATAGAGATCAGTTGCGCCACCCCCGTCCCGATGATATCAAATTCCTTCGTCAGGAAATAGCTCAGCGGCAGCATAAAGCAGATCAGCACAATACCGCTCAGCATCTCAAAGCGCCACCAGGTAGAAGTAGCAATGATCTGCGCATTCACTCCCGTGCCCATGTCCACGATCTTCGTCAGGCCCAGCAGCATCACCACATAGTACGCATCCAGGTAGGAGTCCTTCAGGTGAAAAGTCGTCACCGCATCCGTAAAATTCAATATCAGCAGGCAGAAAAAGCTCGAGGCAAACAGCAATTGGTTAATAGACGACCGCTGGTAGATCTTTTGTATCAGCCCCATGTTCTTATCCTTCCAGGCCTGCGACAGGTGCGACAGTGCCGCCGACACAATGCCCCGCTGCGGCACCTGGATGATGGCCGCCATATTCTGCGCCACCGAGTACACCGCCAGTTTGCCCAGCCCGTTGTCCAGCAGCGAGCTGATCACCAGGGAGTCAAACACCTGCGCCACCGTAAAGATGATGGTGCCCGCATAGATGAACCGGCACAGCCGCAAGATCACCCTGCGGAACTTTCGGGTCACCTTGCTGATGGTAAAGGTGAAGTGGATCCGCTTCGTGGCCACCAGATACACGAGCAGCACCAGCGCCACAAAAAGATAACTCAGCGCAAAAAGCTTGATGAACACATCAAAGCTGCCGATAATGCCCGAGGTAAACAGCACGATCAGCACCGTGATATAAAAGCGCCACAGCACCTCCCGCAAAAAATTGGTGAGCACCGATTTCCGCAGTTGCCAGGTATAGGCCTCCAGTATCGTGTACAGCAAAAAGCCAAAGGCCAGCGGAAAGATCCAGTTATAGTATTCCACCAGGGCCGGGGCATTCTCCGTGTACTTCCGCACCACCAGCCCCTTCAGCAGCATGCCCGCCACCACCACCAGGCAAAAGCCGATAAAGCCCACCACCAGCGAGATGGTCAGTTGGTCGTTCTTCCGGTCTGGCAGGTGCGCCTTATAGTAGGGGTAAAACTTGTAGATATAAGAAGGCATCGCCAGGTTCGACACGGCCATCATCATCGTGGCGATGGCAATAAAGGCATTGTACAGGCCAAACTCGGCATCCTCAAACTTTCCCTGCCGGGTAAAGAAATAGATATTGACCAGGCCAATGATGAAACCAATATAGATTACAACCGATGATATAATGCTTTGGCGGCGGATGCTGCTCATGGCTTCAAAGATAGGGAGTAGGTGGGAGTGGGGAATGGGAAATGGAGAATGGAGAATGGAGAATGGGAAATGGAGAATGGGAAAT
>CALSAT010000093.1:0-10620 GCA_943372905.1 Bacteroides fragilis
ATAATATTGCAAACCAATAAAGCACACCATGAAGTTGAAAAAGAGAAATTGCTCATTATTGCTGGTTGCAGCCTTTTTTGCAAATATGGTTGCAGCACAGGTACCACCACCCGGAGAAGAAGCGGCAGACAGCCTGAAAGAAAATGTGATCTTTAATAGAGTGGAGATCGAAGCCCAATTCTCCGGCGGGGATAAAGCCTGGCTCAATTTCCTGGTAAAAAACCTGGATGGAGATATAGCTGTAAAAAATGGGGCCCCGGCCGGCAATTACACGGTAGTAATACAATTTGTAGTAAATAAGGAAGGAGAAGTCACAGATATAAGAGCCCTTACCAACCATGGGTTTGGGATGGAGCAGGAAGTAATCCGGCTATTAAAGAAATCACCTAAATGGAGCCCGGCCATACAAGATGGACGGAAAGTAAACGCCTATCGTAAACAACCTGTGACCTTCCAGGTGGTCGAAGAAAAGAAATCGAAAAGAAAGAACCGTTCATGAGTATGATTAAAAGAATTACCCCGCTGATCTTTGCTTTATATATGCCCGCACAGGTTCTGGTGGCACAAAAAGATACTCTGCCTGCAGAAAATTGGGATACTTATATGGCACAATATGAAAAAAATGCCGGGAGTATTTTGTTAAACATGTCCTTAAAACAAGTGGCCCCTCTCCGGCAACACCCCTATGTTCTTATTACCGGAGTTAGATTCAAAGACTGTCTTACCGGCGGATTTCCCTCCAAAAGAGAATTTAATACCCTGTATAAAATCTCTGACTCTGTAAAATCAATTGTGGACAGGGCTACCGCCAATATCATCACCGGTACTTTCACTTTTCAATGTGAGCGGCTGGATTATTTCTATGTAAAAGACACCTCCTGGCTACGGAAATGGCTGACCAATATGTACCAACAACGTTTCCCGGGATATATTCCTTACATCAACATCAAAGCAGATACCGGCTGGGCAGCCTATCTTGACTTTTTATATCCCAACGAAGAAACACTGGATTATATGGGCAATCAAAAAGTGCTGCTGGCATTGCAAAGGGCCGGAGACAAACTGGAGAAGGCCCGTATGGTTGATCACTGGGCTTATTTCAAAACCGATGCTGACAGAAACTGCTTTATCAGCTATGCGTTAAAAAATAAGTTTGCCATTACTGCAAAGGATACCGTTGATGATCCGGGGTATCCTTTTCGCTTATACTTCTCAAGAACAGATAAAATAGACCTGCCTTCTATTTCAAAGGTTACCCTTGAACTAAGAAGGCAGGTCGCAAAATGTAACGGTGATTATAGTGGCTGGGAAACCGTTATTGTTAAATAGTTTCTATTGATTATTTATATGCCGTCCAGGTGCGCATTTCAATGCTGAATAACCAGTACATACCATTGGTATAGGCAAAATTGAAGGAGCTGTTCATCGGGGCATCTTCCGGAAGTTTCAATGCTTTTGTCATAAAACCATCAGCAATATTATACAGTTCGATCTGCATGTCCATGGTATTCAGAAAACCCAGTTCGCTGCCTTTGATGCCGGTATATACTACGGTTGAATTATTATAATCTTCCGGGGTTTCTGCCTCTTCCTCCTCAGGAATTGGGCCATCCGTTTTTTTGCGGCCCCAGTTTATCCTGAGTGAATTATCAGAAGTACCATCCTCCATGGAATAGAAAGAGACATAGCCCGCAGAAAGAAAAAGCACTTCTTTTTTGGCTGGGTTGAAAGCCCCGACAGACTGTGCATCGGGCTGGTTCATCCCTTCCATAAAAACATCGTTGCTGACAGGTATCCCTTTGGCATTAAGAGTATAGCCAAACCATCCGTTTTCATCATATCCGTTTCCCTGTATCTGCTTTTTCACCGGGTTAAACCACAATCCGCGGGTGTCTATATCGCAGTCCAGATCATCGGAAGACAGTTTTACCCCTTTTGCATCATATACACCCATGGGATAGCCGGCATTCCCTGCCATAGCGGCATAGTACTTTTTTTGCAGGGGATGCCATACTACTGAGGCGCCCCTGGTACCCGGCATATCATCATCCGCGGTGCGGGGCATTAACAGGTCCATTACTTTTTTCAGGGGTTTTGCCGCTCCTGTTTGTGCATGCACAGAAAAGGTGGTTGTAGCGATCAAAACAAAGAATAGTAGCTTTTTCATGTTGCAGAATTTTAGGTAAAGGAACATCAAATACTCCATCATTGTATCCCGGCTGGTGGGTATTTTTATTCCGGAGATGTATTCCTGTTTATACTAATGCGAGACTTGCCGGGCAACTGCAATAGAGCTAATACCCTTGCCGGAAGTATCTTACAAAAGGATTCTTTATATTTACAAAAAAAATCACTATGTCCTTATTGAATCAGAATAATAAGAAAGGAAAGAAGAAGGATAACAAAAAAGCGGCCACTTCGGGTGCCCAGGGCTCTAAATTCATCCAAAAGCCAAAGACCTCTGGCGGCTTTGTAAGCAAACAGGCTAATACAGGCTCTCAGCGGGGAAGCTGATCCACACCATCCCTTTACTATGACACAGGAAGAGTTGCTGAAAGAACTTCGGGATGATATGTATGTCATGCTGAAACCTTCTCCGGTACACGGTATCGGTGTATTTGCGATCCGCGATATCCCCAAAGGCTGCCGTTCCATTTTTTCCAATCATCAAAGTCAATGGATAAAGCTGCCGATCAGGGAGGTGGAAAAACTGCCTGATCATTCCCGCGACCTGGTGGAAACCTACTGCCTTTTTGACGAAGAGAATTACTATGTTCCCGAATATGGATTTAAGATAATGGACATGGTAAACTATATCAACCACTCCTCTTCTCCTAATATACAATCCATTAACGACGGGGAGTTTTTTGAAGCCCTTACCGATATCCCTACCGGCACTGAACTGCTGGTGAATTATGGCCACATTGTAGCTACCGAAGAATACGATTAATACGGCTGTTTCCGGCCGGTTTCACTTCGTTCCTTTACGTTCAGTTTATAGCGAAGCACCATATCATCATTGTACATCAGGTAAAGCCATTCCACACCCGGCCTGGTAACTGCAAAGGCGTAAGTGTGCCTGTTTTGCGAAACCGCTCCCGGCATCTCCTGTATCGGTCGCAGAAAGACCCACGCATCAGAATGAGAAAAAATGGTGGAATCAACCAATGCATCCGAAGCAATAACCCTATCCCTTTCCGCATTGGTAGTGGCCAGCTCAAGACGGATAGTATCGCCAATAGCCGCATCAATGATGCCTGTGGCAGGGTAAAAGGACTTGATGGAATACTTACGAAAAGATTTTTGCTGGAAAGGAGAATAATGAAATTCCCGCGGCACCCTTGAATAAGGTAATAATGTCCATCGAATATCATCCGGGTAATGATCTTTAATGAAATCATCAGGACTGGCTAAGAAATAGGCCGGATCATACTCCCGGATAAACTCATCGCCACGATTCGAGATGTACCCGCTGCTCCAGGTAGCATCCAGCAATTTCCAGTTGCCATCAATCAACACCGCATTCCAGTAATGATTAACCCCAAATTTAGGTACCGGTTTATTAGAAGAACTCCGGGCATATCCTACAATGATCTCTGAACGGATACCGGCAAAATCGCACAGGGTGGTAAATAAACGGGCATACCCTTCGCAGGCCGCTACCCTCCTTTGAAGCGTTATTTCAGCTATCCGGATGTTCAGGGGCTTTAAAGCACCAGTATCATCATCGGTATAAAGTTCCTTTACATACCTGGAACTGGCTTTGCCTATCACTTTTATCTTCCCAGGAGAAATACGGTAAGCAATATTAGAGGTGATCCATTTGAATATGGCAGTGACCTTTTCCTGTTCGGTGGTACTGCCCGCCGTGATCTCTTTAGCCAGCGCAGCCGGGTCTTCATGTGCCAATAGCGGCATCGCCGGTAATAGCAGGAATATGAGCAACAGCCTTTGCATAATTAATACAGGTGAATAAATTTACTAAAAAATATCACCTCTCCCTCATCGCTTCAGAAAGCGGTTCTTCAGTAATTTCTCCATCACCTCGTCCTTTTGGGTGCGGCTGATAGGGATATGCCGTTCACCGATGCGGATATCATTGCCTTCAATACTGTCAATTCTTGAAGCCGCCACGATATATGATTTATGTACTTTAATGAATTTATCGGTTGGCAGGTATTCTTCCACCGATTTGAAAGTAAGATAGGTCATGTACTTCTTGTCAATAGTATGTATGGTTACATAGTTTTGCAGCGCTTCCACAAAAAGAAGCTCCTCGAAGAATATTTTTACCAGTTTGCTGTCTGCCTTTATAAAGAAATAATCCGACTCACCGGCCGCCGCCACATTCTTTTCCCGCATTTCATAATATTCTTTGGCTTTCATGGCCGCTTTTAAAAACCGGTCGAAGGAAATGGGCTTTACCAGGTAGTCCAGCGCATTCACTTCAAAGCCTTCCAGGGCATACTGGGGATAGGCGGTGGTGAAGATCACCGGTGGCGGATGTTGCAGGGTCTTAAAAAAATCCAGTCCTGTTATCTTCGGCATTTGTATATCCAGAAAAAGAAGTTGCACTTCCCCTTTCCCAATCAGCTCTGTTGCTTTCAGGGGATTATCAAATGTCCCGGCTAAATGCAAAAAATCCACCTCGCTGATATACTCCTCCAATCCTTTTCTTGCCAGGGGTTCATCGTCGATGATGATACAATTAATTTTCATGCAGTTGAAGATTTAGTGATACCTTAAAATTTCCGGGGCTTTCCCTGATGAGCAGCTCATGTTTACCAGGATACAAAAGCTCAAGTCTTCGCTGAACATTTGCCAGGCCGATACCGCCGGGTTGCTCTTTTACAGTGCCATTATCAGTTGAATTCTCAACAAGAAAAGAAAACCGGCCATTGGCAAAATCCATGGATGCCTTTATCTCATTTACTTTATCCGTATGATGTGATATATGCTTAAAAGCGTTCTCCACTAAGGGTATCAGCAGGAGCGGTTCAATAGAAAAATTTCTTACCGCCGGTGAAACGCTGAATACAGCAGAATACTTTTCATCTTTTCGCAATTGCTGCAGCTCAATATAATCCTGCAGGTAGCGGACCTCTTTTTCAATTGGCACTTTTTCACCACTCATTTCATACAATTGATAGCGAAGCATTTCAGAAAACGTATGCAGGGCATCCCTGGCGGCGCTGTTGTCTTTATGAATGAGGAAATAAACAGCATTCAATGAGTTAAACACAAAATGAGGATTGATCTGCGACTTCAGAAAATTCAATTCCGCTTCCGCTTTTTCTTTTGCCGTTTCAGCCATCCGTTGCTGCAGTTTAGCATAATCTGATACCAGCTTTACGGCAGCCCCTGCTATGACCAGGAAAAAGTGCGGCAGGATATTGTCATAAATTCTTGTTTTAAGATCATGCGACCAGTTGATCAGCCCCGGACTAATCATAAGATGACCGAGTATATTCATTTTTAAAATACTGCTGCCAAACACCATGGCCACGAAGACCAACCCAAAAAGCAGGTATCTTTTTTTATATAATAAAAATGGAATAAGCAGGTAATTGGTCAGGTAGATCATGGCAGCCAGGTCCACCACTTTGATCAGTGTCACCTTAAAGGCCATCGCTTTGGAGGAATAGTCTTCCGCCCGGAGAAAAAACCAGATTCCCAGTACCAGCATCCAGAAGAAAACATGATGCAGTTTATATTTTAAAAAGAAGGGGCCGTTGTGCATAGGTCAAAATAAATATACAAAATCGGCACCGTAAAGGTGATTACATGAAACGTAATCTTTACCTGATAAGACGCAGTAATGCTGTTCGTCAGGCAAATGGCGCCTGTTATGTAATCTCTCCTTTCCAACCGGCCCATTTATACAACTTTATACAAAACAAAAGCCATGAAACTATATGTATTTACCGCCGGCTTGCTGATCAGTTTAACGGGCTGCTCACAGCAACAGTCCAATCAAAAACAATCAACTAAATCACCAGTCAATGAACCGGAAAAAGGAGCCGTCAAAGCGGGAGGTTCCTGCGAAGGTTGCGGGGCCATTTATGAAAGCCCGGTTCCGTTCGGGCAATTAAATGAAACAGATACTTTACCCGGTTATGATGAGGCCGGCCCAAAATTGCTTATCAGTGGTACCATCTTCCAGGCAGATGGCAAAACACCTGCCCCGGATGTGGTATTGTATATCTATCATACTAACCAGCAGGGTAACTATGTATCGAAGAGTGGCGAAGGCTGGGAGAAACGGCACGGCTATATCCGTGGTTGGGTAAAGACGAATGAAAAAGGGGAATATAGTTTTTACACCCTGCGGCCTGCCTCTTATCCAAACAGTAAGGCACCACAGCATATTCACCCGGTAATAAAAGAACCGGGCATCAGTGATTATTATATTGATGAGTTCTTATTTGACGATGACCCTAATCTTACTGCTACAGACAGAGGCCGGCAGGAAGAACGTGGCGGGAATGGCATCATTACCCTGACATCCGGCAATGGCATGCTCTATGGCAAACGGGATATTATACTGGGGAAGAATATTCCCGGCTACCCTTCAAAGTAAAGGATGCCGTTATTTGAGAATGAGGTTGGCCTTGGCCCGGTAATAAGTAACGGAGCGGTCAACCAGGTTGGCGATCATACCATTTACTTTAACGGTCCATAATTTCTTTTCCTTATCGTAACTGGCATCGAGCTTACCGTTGGCAACATTGATATACGATACCTGTTCTCCGGACTTAAAGGAATACGTGGCCTCCACTTCATTGCCTCCCCTGGAGCCGATGGCAATATCATACGATCCGTTCTTCAGCCTTTTGCTATGAAAGAAAATGGTAAAGAACTGGTCCTTTTGCTGTACCTGGATGGTGAGCTTCCCTTTTACCCGGTACACTTTCAGGGTGGCAGGCAGTGCCTCAATAAAGAAATTGTTGACGCTGACGGTGTCGGTAATGGCCACAGGGCAGCGCTTTAATATGGTATCCCTTTCTTGCTGAGAAAGCCCGGGCAGGGAAAGAATGAGTGTGAACAACAGGAGGTGAAAACGCATAGCTGGTTAATTAATGGAAAAATACGAAGAAATACTTACAAAACAGGGATGCAGGGGCATGAAGACAGGTTGCATAGCGAAAGTGGCGGCTACTGATCGTTGAGCAATGGCTGGTAAAAGATAAAATGCCGGATGGGCTACGAACCGTTGCTAAGTAGTATCTTCTTTATGATAGCGATCTGTCCTAAATGATAATGCGTATGCTCGATCAATCCCATGATGTTTCTGTGGTAGGTGCCGTACTTCTCGTCACAAAATATTTCAGGGAGCCGGCTGTCCGGCAATTGTTCAATTAATAGGGCAAGGGTATTCACCTCTGCCCAGGTTTTGTTGAGTATTTGTGTCCAGTCATCCTCCGACTGTACCGGCGGGTGGTCAAAGCTGAATTTATCTTTTGCTGTTAATGATTGCCCCTTCAAGACTCCTTGAATAGCGATTACATAGTAATTGATATGATAAACAAGCGCCACTATGGTATTCAAAGAATGAACTTTCGCAGTGGCCTGCTCCCAGGTTACTCCGGCCAGGGTATCTTTCAAATTTACAGAGGTCCAGTTGCCCCCGGTATGCACATCACGCAGTTGCTTCGCCAATAATGCGGTGGTGGTCATAAGGTTATTTTTAGGAAAGATTTGAATGAATAAGTCATTGTTTTTGCCGCTCTCCAAACAATAAACTGCCAATACGCACCATCGTACTACCCTCTTCAATGGCGATGCGGTAATCACTGCTCATGCCCATTGAGAGAGTTACGAATTGTGAGTGATGAGTTATGAGTTTGGCGTGTTTGTCGAAGAGCGTTTTCAGGTAGCGGAATTCTTTTCTTACTACTTCCATATTATCAGCAAAAGATGCCATACCCATTAGTCCGCTTACCTGCACATTCTTCATTCCCACATTTTCATATTCTCTCATTACCACATCCAGTTCAGCTTCATCCAGTCCAAACTTGGTTTCTTCCCTCGCTATATGCACCTGCAGCAGGCAATCGATCAGGCGGTTGTTCTTCAAAGCTTCCTTATTGATCTCCTTCAGGAGTTTCAGGCTGTCCACTCCATGTATAAGGTGAACAAAAGGCGCTATGTATTTTACTTTATTGCTTTGCAAATGACCAATGAAATGCCAGCGGATATCAGCAGGTAAAGCAGCGGCCTTATCGGCCAGTTCCTGCACATAATTTTCTCCAAAATCCCGTTGTCCCAGCTGGTACAGCTCCAGTATATCTGCCGCTGGTTTTGTTTTAGACACCGCCACCAGCCTCACCTGCTTTGCCGATAATTCATTTACTATTTGCTGATATGCTTCTTTGTTGATAGCCATTGGGAATGTGAGATTGAGAGAATGTGATAATGTGCTAATATGCAAATATGAAAATGGAGGAAACTTCTTTTATACTGAAATTTCTTTATTCTATCCGTTCAGTAGTTTTAAATTAATAGTTTGCTGATGCACAGACAGGCATTCATTTGCACACTAGCACATCATCACATTTGCTCATTATCAAATTTGCACATTATCACATTAGTACATTACTTCAAAATACTCCTGCTTATCACAATGCGCTGCACCTCGCTGGTGCCTTCATATATCTGGGTGATCTTGGCATCCCGCATCAGCCGCTCCACATGGTATTCTTTTACAAATCCATACCCGCCATGTATCTGTACTGCTTCCACGGTGGTCCACATGGCAGTCTCCGAGGAAAATACTTTAGCCATTGATGAGCTGAGTGTATAGTCAATATGATTGTCTTTTTCCCAGGCAGCTTTCAGGCAAAGCAGCCGGGCTGCTTCTATCTTCGTGGCCATATCCGCCAGCTTAAAGGCAATGATCTGGTGATTCATGATCTCTGTGCCAAATGCTTTTCTGGTCTTGGAATATTCACGGGCCAGTTCGTAGGCACCGCTGGCGATGCCAAGGGCCTGTGAGGCAATACCGATACGGCCACCCGCCAATGTCTTCATGGCAAACTTAAAGCCGAAACCGTCTTCTCCTATCCTGTTCTCTTTTGGCACTTTTACATCGTTGAACATCACCGTATGTGTATCGCTGCCACGGATACCCAGCTTATTTTCTTTGGCCGCCACCACTACCCCGGGCCAGTCTTTTTCCACTATTAAACAATTGATGCCTTTGGACCCTTTGGCCGGATCGGTTTGGGCTATTACCAGGTACACAGACGCTGTTCCACCATTGGTGATCCAGTTCTTGGTACCATTTAATAAATAATGATCGCCTTTATCTTCGGCGGTAGTACGTTGAGAGGTCGCATCGCTGCCAGCCTCCGGCTCACTAAGCATGAATGCCCCGATATACAGTTCCCCGTTCTTCTGCCCCTGGGCCAGTGGCACCAGGTATTTTTGTTTTTGTTCCTCGCTGGCATATTCCTGCAGGCCGTAGCATACCAGGCTGTTGTTCACACTCATGCACACACTTACACTGGCATCTATCTTACTCACTTCTTCCATGGCCAGTACATAGCTGATGGTATCCATACCGGCACCGCCGTATTCCGGCTTTACCATCATGCCCATAAAGCCAAGTTCAGCCAGTTTCATGATCTGCTCCCTGGGAAACTGTTGCTTTTCATCCCGTTCTATTACACCGGGCAAACATTCTGTTTGGGCAAAATCCCTGGCGGCTTTCTGGATCATCAGTTGCTCTTCAGTCAGTTGGAATAACATATAGCAGAATAGATTTAGATGGCGCAAAGATAAGGGCAAAGAATGCTGTCGGGAAAAATGCAACGGATATGAAACTAATCAGCGAAATGGCCGTTATAAGTCATGTGGCAGTGGTGATTTTGACCTAACTTTGCCCACGCAAACAAATAGCCTTTATGAAAAAGATCCATATCATATTATTAGTACTGATTGCCGGCGCTATCGGCATCCTGCTTTCTTCCTTAGACACCGGCAGCAGCTATGGCAGCATTGCAGAAGCAAAATCCAAACCCGGCAAATTTGTGCATGTGGCAGTACAACTGGACAAATCAGTTCCCGTTGAGTTTGATCCGCTCAAAAACTCTAATTACCTGAGCTTCCAGGCAAAGGATACCACCGGCGAGAAAATGAAAGTGGTGTACCGCAAAGGCGAAATACCCAACCTGATGATCAGTGAAAAACTGGTTTTAAAAGGCAGCTATAAAGATGGCCAGTTTGAATGTAAAGACGTACAGACAAAATGCCCATCCAAATATAAAGATGATGCAAAAGCTGCCAGTCAGAATGCACAGCATAATGCGGCCACCGGCGGCATGTAAACCGGCCATTTTCCAAAGAACTAATAACTAAAATCATATCCGGGCATGGATTATACAGGCGAACACCTTCTCCCCGGCCAGTTAGGCCACTTTTTTATCGTACTTTCTTTAGTGGCCTCTCTTATAGCTACGTTTGCTTACTTTAAAGCCACCCGCTCAAAAAATGAAGAGGATGCCCGCTACTGGAAAAAGCTGGCGAGGTTTTCCTTCATCACCGAAGTGATATCGGTGTTCTCCATTTTTGCGATACTCTTCTATATCATCCACAATCACCTTTTTGAATACCACTATG
>CALSAT010000094.1:0-10618 GCA_943372905.1 Bacteroides fragilis
CTCGCACCGGGTTTGCCGGGCGTACAATTTCTGTTGGATACCAGCTCGGGAAAATCAGCGCTGCACTCTCTTACCCTTGACCGAAATATTAATAAGTTCAAAAAGAAACAAACGATCTACACCGAAGGCAATCATCCCAACCGGCTTTATTTTATTGTAAAGGGAAAGGTGAAAACAGTAAAGACCAACGAGGATGGAAAAGAACTGGTCACCGAATTGTTCAGTCCCGGTGATTTTCTAGGGCATATTGCTTTATTAGAAGGGACTACTTATAAGGATACGGCTGAAGCAATGGAAGAGACAGAACTGGCGATTATACCCAGAGAGGATTTTGATGAACTTCTTACCACTAACCCGGAAGTGGCCCGTAAGTTCATACAACTACTGGCCCGTAATATTTCTGCTAAGGAAGAACAGTTACTGGGGCTGGCTTATAATTCTCTCCGTAAGAAAGTAGCAGAGGCCCTGCTGCTGCTCAGGAAGAAGTACCAGGTAGATGGGGATGAGCAATTCTCTATTGATATAAGCAGGGAAAGCCTTGCAACCATTGCAGGCACTGCCACAGAATCCCTGATCAGGACATTAGGTGATTTCCGAAATGAAAAACTGATTGATATCAGAGAAGGCCGTATTTTTTTCCTTGATCAAAAGAGGATGGAAAAACTCATTAACTGACAACGCATGATTCAGCGTATAGGTAATAGCAGGAGATTTGGTCGGCAGTTGGTCAGGTGTTCTCTGACAAATAGCTGCTAAATGCCCTCTGGAGCCGGTTAAACTCCTGTTCTGCATTGCTAATATTGTTACGCAGTTGGTGCATTTTTCTGTCCACCGTTTTTTTTAACTGCCCATCTTCTACTATTTCTCTTTGCAGCAGCCGGTCAAATTCTGCCACCTCATGCCGTAGCAGTTGTATTCTCTCATCTTCCTTGATAAACCGGGTTTGAAAATCTTCCAGTTCCTGCAGCCAGTTGTTGTGGGTATCCTCTTTAAGGATTTCAGTGAGTAAATTTTTCAGTTGCACATTTTCTTCCATCAGGAAGATCAGCAGGCGCTTCCATGTATCCGTTTCGTACTGTAGTTGCTTTGTTTTAAAAAATAGCATTGGTGATAGCTGTTAAAAAGGATAAAAGTTTCCGTCGTTACCGGTGATCAGCAATAAAGATATTCACAGCCGGAAAAAGAAGACAAGAATTGATATCATCATCTTTACTGACATCAGTCACAGTCAATTTACAGATAATAATAAAAACCCCGCTACTCAACATAGCGGGGTTGGAATTGCACAGAAGCTGCTTCTATTTCACAGCTATATGTTTTGCTGAAGGTTTCTTTACCTCTTCTTTTCTTGGCAAAGCGATTTTTAAAACGCCGTCTTCATACATGGCTTCGATCTTCTCTTTGTTGATCTCTTCAGGTAAGGTGAATGTGCGGCTGAAGGAAGAATAGTTATACTCTTTGCGGGTAAACTTTTTCTCTTTTTCCTCTTTGGTTTCTTCTTTTTCGCTGCTGATGGTCAGCATATTTCCATCCACATCAATTTTAAAATCCTCTTTCTTCATGCCGGGTACGGCCAGCGCCACTTCATATTGATCCTTATGCTCAGTAATATTTACAGCAGGTAAATTGATCATTTTCCCCCAGATTCCGCCATTATCAAACCATTCATTCCATGGCTTAAAGAAGTCGTCAAAGACGGACGGCATTCTTTCAGTCATTTTGGCTAATGCTTGTGTTCCCATATTACCTCCTTTGGTTTTGTTGTTATAGATATTGTTGACAGAACAAATATACTTTTGGTGAGCAAGAGGTAGCAAATACCTTGGTCAGTAAAAACAATGAGAGTGATCAGCCAGATCACAGCGGTATACATCACCCCCTTTGTTTGTAATAAAAAGTAAGCAGGTAAAAAACAGTACGAATGAACTGATAGGAGAACCACCTGATGAATTGCTTTACAATGTTTTTTGACCGGCTGTGTCCTGTCAGGGTGATAGGCATACAGTCTTTTTCAATGATGGAATTGATCATTGCTTCGGTTTCAGCGGCAAGTTCAGGCAGCTGCACATCGAGGTTTAGTTCAATGCTTGCATAGGCACTTATATTATTTATATTGTAAGAGCCGATGGTGAACCATTGGCCATCGCATACAGCTACTTTTGCATGCAGCACCGAGGCCTGGTATTCATACAGTTCAATCTTGTTCCGAAGCAGCCAGTCGTACAGCCATCGTTCAGCATGTTTGGCCAGCATTACATCGGAAGGGCCCGCAGTGATTACTTTTATTTTTACACCCCGTGCTGCCGCTTTGCTCAATAAACGACGGATATTGTTACCGGGTAAGAAATAGCTGCATAAGAGAGTTATATGCGATTGGGCATTGTGGAACATGTGCCGGTAGGTCTGCGAAATCTCTTTTTTCCTTCGCACCCAGTCATTTCTTCGCATTTTTACAGCACTACCAATAGTTTTTTTATTTTCTATTAGCATAGTACCATTTTCACAAGGTGTTATGCCCATTTTTGCAGGAAAGCCGTGCCAGGTCTTCCAGCACAGTACACAAAGTTCCCGGGAAATTTCGCCTTGGGCAAACAGTGCAAAATCGAGCCAGGCTTTTTTGTCCGGCATATCATTGTACCTGTTAGTAATGTTGATACCACCGACCAGCGAATAGTAAGTGTCTGCTACAAATACTTTGTGGTGCATTCTCCGGCCGAAATAGAAATAATGGCTTTTCAGTAACGGTTCAAAGAAGCGGAAATGAATACCAGCTTCCTTCAACTCCTGTATAAAGTGCTTCGACATTACCCTGGAGGCATAGCCATCCGCCATCATATGCACCGAAACATTTCTTTTTACAGCTGCTTTAAGGGCTGCTGCTACCAGTTGCCCCGTTTCATCATCATCGTAGATATATGTTTGCAGGTGTATGGAAGTCTTTGCTTGGTCAATGAGCCGGATGAGCAGGTCGAAATATTCCTTTCCCCCATGAATGAGCTTCACATTTTGTGGCAGCATCGTGTCTTTACTATCTGTATTACTTGCAACAAACATGAAGTAGCGGTTTACATCCGGTTATCAAATTTACCCATTTGTAACCGGTGAAATGTAAACAGATGCTGCTAAGCGTAAATTAAGCATAATCACTTTGCTGAATGACCCCTGTCAAGAGTATTGGTGTTATCAAATCTTATTTTTATAACTCTTCAAAGGATACAGGTTGTGAAACAGTTAAAAAGCAAACTATGAGACCCCTTTTATTCTTTCTTCTTGTTTTTGCAGGAAGCACAAGTTTTGTTTCGGGGTTGATGATGATAAGCAGCCCTGACGGCAGCAACCTGAATTTGACCCTTAGCCTGCTGGAAGGAACTCCGTTTGATAACTATTTGATACCCGGAATTATTTTGGCTTTCATCGTCGGTGGAATTAACCTGGCAGCCGTAGCGCTGAACCTGCAGCGGCACAAGGCACGGTATAGCTGGGCGCAAGCCGGTGGGGTAGTGTTGGGTGGATGGATCATTGTTCAAATGATCCTTATTAATACGGTTCATTGGCTTCACTTTATTTTCCTGGGCCTTGGAGTACTGATCATTCTGGTGGCTTACCAGCTAAAGGGCAAATGGGCAGTATAGCTGCACCATGCAAGTAAGCATCATGGTTTTTACTGATGAGAGTCAGCTACCGGGGACATTGTGGTTATTAATTTTAACAGGCAAATTAAACACAAATGGTAGTCACTCCACGAATACAATCTGAGATTGCAGCGTACCTGTCTGCATTCATATTAGTATTGGCTGTATTGGCTCGCTACGGACGACAGATGGTTAAATGGCTTCTGGTGACTTTGTATGATTTCTTTATCCTGCGGAACCCTGTAAATTATAAGTAAATTCAACGTTTGATGCAGTACAGGTTTGACCTGACTTATCATCAAAAAGTGGAAAACGCAGCAAATCACCAAACTTTGTGACTGCATGAACTCATCCATTGATATCTGGCAAATGCTGGCAGGCATAGCTTTCTTTTTGCTCGCTATGAGTTTTATGGAAGAAGCCCTGAGGCACCTGGCGGGACGGAAATTCAAACTCTTCCTGAAGAAACAAACAGCAAGCAAGCTGAAAGCGATCAGTGGAAGTGCTATGGTCACGGGGGTATTACAAAGCAGTTCTATCGTAAACCTGCTGTTGCTGAGTATGGTGGGTGCAGGTATTGTAAAGATGGAGCATTCCCTTGCACTGATCTTAGGATCTAATCTTGGCTCCACCATCAATAGCTGGATAGTGGCTACCCTGGGATTTAAATATAATATTGATGTGGCCATGCTTCCGCTCGCAGGCATAGCGGGAGTGGTGCTGGCATTTGCCAACCGGGAAAAGCAACTTTCCCACTGGATGAAATTTCTTTTTGGATTTGCTTTTCTGTTCATAGCCCTCCGATTCATCAGGGAGGGAATGGAGAGTATTGTGCAGCAAACAGACCTGTCAGCTTTTAATAATTATCCTTTATTCATATTCCTGCTGCTGGGTATTGTTCTTACTGCCTTGGTGCAGTCGAGCTCTGCCACGATGGCCCTTACATTGAGCGCCTTATACACCAATGCCATCAGTCTTCCGATAGCTATGGGGATTATTCTGGGATCAGAGATCGGGACCACTTTAAAAATGTTCATTGCTTCCGCCAATGGTATTGCAGCACAAAAGCGGATGGCGTTGGGAAATTTCCTTTTCAATACGATCACTGCCTGTGTCATGTTCCTGTTGTTGGTGCCGGTCAGCAATTTAATAAGCGAAGTTGCAGGCATCAGGGATAGCATGATCGCATTGGTCTTTTTTCAGACCCTGACGAACATCGTTTCTATTCTCCTTTTTTTTCCTATACTGAAGAAAGTAGGGCAGTTTCTTACCAGGCGTTTTCCGGAAACGGAGAATCATACTTTTTATATCGGCAAAGTGTTACCAGCGGGTGATGCAGATATTGCACTTGAGGCATTGGAAAATGAGACCCGTCTGTTCATAAACCATGTAATCGACTACAGCCTGCATTCATTCCACCTGGAAAGGGAAATACCTTCGGGACCTGATTTGCAAAATGGATTCCAGCGGAAAACGATCGCTGAGAAATATGATCATATCAAACAATCACATGGCGAGATCCATACTTTTTATCTCCGGCTGCAAAGCAATATGCTGTTAAAACCAGGTAAGGAACGGCTGGAACAACTGATTACTGCGGTGCGAAATATGATGTATGCGGCTAAGAATATCCGGGATACCCAACATGATATTGAACAGATACGAAATTCCTCCAATGATCTGAAGTATGATTTTTATAATGAGTCAGGAAAGAAGCTGTTGTTGTTTTACCAGCAGGTACTTGATCTGCTTCAGACTGGCAAGGAAGTTCGGAAGTTTGAAAGACTGGTGGCTTTATATCATTCCGTCACCATCGGCTATTCAGACACTTTGCAGCAACTGTACCGGGAAAGCATGGCCAGCCGGGTGAATGAGATGGAAATATCCACGCTGATCAATTTTAACCGGGAACTGTACACTTCTTTCAAATCTGTTTTATTCGGTCTGAAAGATTTTCTGCTTACACCCGGAGAGGCTGAATACTTTGAAGCTTTGCCGGGGTTTATCAGGTAAAATGATCAATCAGGATATCATCATTATGTGCCCGGTATGGGGTTTAATAGTTTATATGCGTTCAGGAGCCGTATGAGGACCTTGTGTAAAAGAAAAAACCTCACGAAGTGTGTGAGGTTTTTTGCCAGTAGCCCGTACGAGATTCGAACCTCGCAAAATATAGTTTGAAAATCAACTGTTTATGTCACTTGTAAACTAACAGGTGAATATGCAGTGAAACACTTTCGTTAAGATACGTTTTGATTCAATAAAGTACTATTTAAAAATAGGATTAATTGCTGGATACTGCTAATCTTTTCAATTACACCGAAACGAAAATAAGTAAAATGCCTTTACAGAAGCTGGCGCTTACTATATCCATATTATTGCTGTACAATTCTTTATGGTTCACATAATCCCGTAGTACTACGGTCGCAGTAACACCTTATTCCCAAGTACCTGTGCTATAAAAGTTGATGATCTTCCAGCGGAATGTTTGTTCATATTTTGTTTGGATAAGACTGATTATAGACCTGTCAAGACTGTTTTTGCTAAGTAAATAATCGAGTGTGCTGCCTGTTCCGGCATTTAGTTTTATCGCCGTATTGGAAACAGATTGTTCATAAGCCTTTTGCTGCCTCGTAAGAATGGCTATCCTGTTTTCGGTATTTGTATAATTTAGTATCGCCATTTTAATTGTATTCAGCAGTTCCGTTTTTTTTGCATCCAGTTGGCTATTGGTAAATGACATATTTGCCCTTGCAGCACTTATTTTATATTTCGACTGCATGCCATTAATTATAGGTATACGTAAGGATACACCAAAGTTGAAGCTCCTGTTGAATTGCACCTGGTTTAGGAAGCTAAATGGCTTTTCAATACCGTTCTGCTTTTCCTGAGCCTCTTTGATAAAATAGTCATTTCCTCCAACGGTAATATATTTGGTTGAAGAGGTATTAATTACTGTACTGGTAGTTCCGTCTGGTTCAAATCTGGTGGAGGGGGCTGATGATGAATAGGTTGAGTACAAGCCGGTATAAAGTGACAGAGAAGGCAGCCTGGATCCCTTAGCTATCCGCAGGTCATATTCCACCGCTTTTTTCCTGGCATCAATAGCTTTGATGTCAGGGATATGTTTTAGTGCATCTTGATAAATTGTCACAGCATCCAGGGAGCCTGCTTGAGGCAGGTTGCCTGTTGTTAGTAGTGGGGAGAACACAATATTATCTTCCGGTACCAGGTTCATCAAGAGAAAAAGATCTAGTTTGGACTTTTCTAATGCATATTTGGCGTTTTCTTTTTCCAGTTCTTCGGCGGCCACCAATGCTTGGAAATCGGCCAGTTGTTTTTCTCCCAGGATACCTGCTTTTACTTTTTCAATGGCACCCTGTAGCTGCGTTTTACTGTTCTCTAATTGTACTTGCACTGCTTTTTCTATTTCAGTATTAGAGATAACGCTTATATAGGCAGCAATGAGCTGAATTATCAGGATGTTTTTTGAAGTTTCTTTGTCCATACCCAGACTGGTCAGCAATTCTTGGTTACGTTTAATGGTATTGGTAAGCTGCATTCCGTTGAAAAGTAGTATTCCAGCGGATAAGCCATAATTGCCAAACCCGGTTACATTATCATTATACAAATTGGTATACGGATCAATGCTTCTCCCTGTATTAACCCCCTGGCTCATATCAAAACTCACCTGTGGTATCCTTTGCATGCGGGATTGATTATAGCTTATCTTGGCCTGCTCCTCGTTATTCTCGGCATTCTTAACCGTAACATTATTTTTCAAGGCGAGTTTTATACAGTCACCAAGCGTTAATACCTGCTGCGCCTGTATGGGATATGACAAACTAAACAGTGATACTGTAATCAGAACTAATTTCAGTAAACGGAACGATCTGAATTTTATATACACATTGTCATGGTTGGAGGTCATAATTTTGTTTCCCGTAAAATTGCAATCTTGATGCCAATAGCAGTTTTAGTTTGCAAAGTACCAGACCATAGAGAAATAGAGCAATATTGTTCACCAATGAACAAACAAGTGTCCGAATCTGAACATTTTTTTGATAACCGGGGGCTTTGGAAGTCTAACAGAGCGCCAGGTATTTTAATTTTCAAAATGTTCACAAACGAACATTTAAAACGGGTAGGTGGTTTGTTGTAGAGGAGTGAACGTTTTTTTTAGATAGCTACGAAAATACCATTAAGGGTATTTGCTTATTAATAAAAATGAACTTAATGTTTCCTTTCAATATCCTTTTCAGTTGGCATATCCTTTGCCGCAATTTTAAACCGAATTTTAATTGTGCAGAATTGGCACAGAATACTCACGGAAGTGAATAGTTGATTATATTCGGTAATCTTTTTTGTAATAGCTGAATAGTTTGTTTTAATATTTATATTGAAGGCTGGAACAATACACAGCCGAAATTTTTTCTCTTTCCGTATTTGTGAAACTGTAATTCAATCTGAATTAGCAGCTGGTTTCTCCTCTGAAGAGGGGATGCTAAAACTTGAACCTTTCTCACCTTAAATTTTGACCCAAATGCGGTAAACTGTACTCCGCTGTAGCGGTAGCTGTGCTTTCGCTGACAGTTGCAGGTTTATCCACTTCATCATTTCCAGTGTAATGTATTAACAACATGTTTGTTGTTTGTTTAAAGATTAAAAAGTGATTATTGTATGGCAGAGTTCAAACAAAAATGGTATGTGCTTTACACCAGGCCCCGATTCGAAGCAAAGGTGGCAAAAGAACTCACCAATAGCGGCGTTATTTGCCTGATGCCAAAAACCAGCATAGTGAAAGAGTATAGGTCGCAGCGGCGGCTGGTACAGCTTCCTTTATTTCCTTCCTATGTTTTTGTATCTCCGGGTAGTCTCAGTGATTACTATTTCGGGCTTGATTTGAAAGGCGTGTTGGGATACGTAAAGTTTGGCAATGAAATTGCGACTGTCAGCAGCCAGGTTATTTCAAATCTGCAAATTCTGGAAAAAAGAAAGTGTGCGGTCGAACTTACGGGGGAGAAAATTGCAGCAGGGGTTGTGGTTTTGATCTGTGAAGGGCCTTTTACCGGGTTGAAATGCGAGATGGTTCAGTTCAAAGGGGGACGAAAAGCACTGGTACGGGTAAATTTATTAAATACTAACTTGTTACTTGATATTGATATTCAAAAACTGAAGGTAATGCCTTCTGAGTTGAGCAGTGCGGCCATTGATTGCTGAATAAGTTAAGCCTGAATGGTAACCCTATAATTACGGGTGCTAATATTTAAAATGGATAGCATCATATTCTATTATATACATTATCAGATTTTATGCTTGTAAATTACTTTAAGATAATATTCAGGAGATTCCGGAAGAATAAATTGTTTTTCCTGATCAATATTGCCGGTCTTACAATAGGGCTGGTGCTATCCTTTATTATTCTTCAATATATCTATAATGAACTTAGCTATGATAAATTTCATACGGACTGGAAAAGTATTTACAGGATCAAACATGAAAGATTTGAAAACGGACAGTCGGTAGAAAGATTGCCCCGAACTTTTTCGGCCTTGTCCAGCAATCTCGGCCAGAATTACCCCGAGGTTCAGATGGTCACAAGGTTTTCAACTGTAGATTGTATTGTTTCCTACCTTGAACCTGGCAAACCAGTTTCTGCATTCAAAGAGAAAAACGTTTTACTAGTGGATAAAAATTTCTTATCCATTTTTAATTTTCCACTTGTAAGCGGCAAGGCATTTGAAGGCGAAGAAAGTAATACCGCAATCATTGATGAAAGTACCGCCCGCAAGATATTTGGTAACCAGGACCCGGTGGGTAAAATTCTCAAAATCCAAAATCACAATGAAGGAACGGATATTGAAGCCAGTATAAAAGGTATCTGTAAGGATGTTCCATCAAACTCACATTTTACATTTCATGTACTTGTTTCTGACAAGAAGGGGGCTGGCAATTGGACTTTCCCTTCCAGTTTTACCTATATAAAAACAGTTCCGGGGACTGATGTAAAAGCATTGAACAGGAAAATAGAGGATCTTGTCACTAAGAACTCTTCGATGAAAAGTGCCTCGACTTCCAGTTCTATTAAACTGGAACTGCAATCACTCAAATCCCTTCACTTATATTCTGATCTTACTGGTGAACTAAGTCAGAACGGAAATGGTAAAATGATCTGGTTGCTTTCCCTCGTTGCAGGGCTGATCCTTTTTATTGCTTATACTAATTATATTAACCTTACTACGGTAAAGGCCCTGGAAAGAGCCAGGGAGGTTGGCCTGAGAAAAGTCTTTGGGTCCAACAGGGCAGGACTTATTAAGAATTTCACGCTGGAATCGCTTGTGCTTAACCTGATTTGCGTGATACTTGCTGTAGTCGTTGTATATCTTTCTCACCAGTATATCTACCGTGCTGCAGGTATTACCATTGACCCCGCTACGATAAAAGGATTTTGGTCAAGCCCACTCATTTGGATTGGTCTGATAATAGTAACGCTTGCCGGAACTTTTATCTCTGGTCTTGTACCTGCATTAATGCTCTCTTCATATCAGCCTGTACAAGTTTTGCGGGGACAATTTCCTATTAACAGCAGGGGCATCGTTTTGAGAAAAGTGCTGATCTTATTACAGTTCGCTATTTCTATCGGTCTTATTTTCGGAACATTTGTTATTAATAAACAGGTCAACTACATGCTTGGGCAAAATCCGGGAATTGATATTACTAAAACAGTTGTGATCGAAGCTCCGGATAATACCGTGGAAAAAGAAATGGGGGGCATGGCTTTTCAACGGCATATCACCACTTTCAGCAACGAGGTTAGGAAACTGCCGGGCATACAAGGTGTTACAATGTCTTCAGGTGTTCCGGGAAAGGAGATTTTGTGGAGCCGACCTTATAAGCGGAGGGCGGAGGACCTTGGCAAGCAGGGTAATCTTTATCCGACACTTTCTATAGGCGCAGAGTTTCTGGATCAATTCAAGATCAAATTA
>CALSAT010000095.1:0-10538 GCA_943372905.1 Bacteroides fragilis
ATGGAAAACCAGTAAAGAGACAGGTACGTCATATACGCAGGATCAACATACTTGGCAAGGAAGCATTTGTATTAGCCTGTAATAATGATTCAGCCAGGGTGATCAGTTTTGCAGGCAGTAAATAAAGATAGCCTTACATTACCGGGTAATAAATACGGGTGACCCACTTACTGCTATCTGGCTCAAGTAGCCTGTCTGTTACCAGTGATTCAAATGGGATGGCTGGCGCTACTCTTTTATGGTCTGCAATATATAAATGTATTTGCCGGTAGGCCTTTTCAATTTCTTTAGTATCACCTGTTACTTCAGTTATAAGAATATTACCGCCGCCGAGCATCCAGCGGTAACTCATATTTCCGTAGGACGGTAGTTTTTTATCTGTTGGTATCGCCACCTTTAGCTGGTAGTTAATACTATCCTTTGTAAAGATATTCAGCATCGGGTAGCCGGTTTCGGTGGCCCCCTGTTTTTTTATATAGGCTTTCAGTTCATCTATCAGCCCATAAATGTCATTCGTTGAGGGGTACCCCCTTGTTTCCCTGAAATTCATTAGCAGAACAGAATCCACCACAGATCTATTCTGGATATCAAATCCGTACAGTTTTTTTGTTTCAGCATAATAGGTACTAATTGACCGAAATATGGTACCGAAATCCTTCTTTATTTTCCGGGCCATGAAATAGGCACGGACCCTGATCAGTGGGTTGGATGTGGCTGTAATACTACTGCTTATCTGTATGTTAACGGAGTCGGGATTTAGCGCCACCATCATTAGTTCTGCGGGCAGTGATACGTTACTCCCGCTAATCCGGATAGGTAATGAAAGGGTCTTCACATCATGAAGCTGGTAACGGAGTCCGTTCAGCAGGTAAACTGGTGAAGAATCAGTTCCCTGTTTTTCACCAAGCCACCATTGTTGCCAATTTTTTTCATTGGCAAGATTGCGGGTAAGAGCTGGCTGATTAATACCGATATCCTGCCGTTGTGTAATATTAATTTTATCAGGAATAAGCAGGTAAACAGCCGCCAGTAACAAGATCAGGAGAACTGAGATAGCAAGTAGTATTTTTTTCATCTGGTCTGCAATAGTTATATATTAGGCGGTAAAATTAAGCCGGAGAAATAGTTAACCAGCATTTCTTTTATCCGCAAAAACCGGCAATACCATCAATGAAATTAATGCTTCAATAATGGGGTAATATTTTCCCAACAACAAACGTTTGCAAAATTGGGCGTCAAATAATTACAGTAGTATTTGCTATGGCGTTTTAGTATTTTACCTGTTCAAACGATTGCTTATGTCGCTGCAAAAACCCAGGCTTAGTTTCTGGCAGATCATTAATATGAACCTTGGGTTCTTTGGTATTCAATACAGCTTTGGACTTCAGCAAAGCGCCGTAAATCCCATCTATGATTTTTTGGGAGCCAGTCCTGATGAAATTCCGCTCTTAAATCTTGCCGGGCCACTCACAGGTTTGATCATTCAGCCTATAATAGGGGCATTAAGCGATAAAACCTGGCATCCAAGATGGGGCAGACGGAAACCCTATTTTTTTATTGGTGCGATTCTTTGCAGTATAGCACTTTTCTTTTTCCCTTTCAGCAGTGCGCTGTGGATGGCGGTAGGGCTGCTATGGATACTGGATATCGGTAATAATACTGCTATGGAGCCTTACCGGGCATTTGTAGCAGATAAATTAGATACTGCGCAACAGGGTACCGGTTTTCAGGCTCAAAGTTTCTTTACGGGACTGGGCCAAACACTGGCTAATTTCTCGTTACTTTTTTTCCCGCTGATATTTATTGGTAAAACAGGTAAACTGCCCAACTGGGTATTTGCTTCTTTTTTCCTCGGTGCAATTTGTTCGATAGCCACCGTTTGGTGGAGCATGAAAACAACTCCTGAAATTCCGCCTACTGATGAGGAAATCAAGGAAATAAAAGAGTACAACAAGGATAAGCCTAATCCACTGATTCAAATAATAAGTGTACTGATTGCTATAGCATCGGGGCCCATACTTATTTGGTTTGTATTAAAGAATGTAATTCATTCAGAAGCATTGAGCATCCTTATCCTCCCGATCTGTTTTTTATGGGTAGCTATTCTCTACAGTATCATGAAAAAATTTCCAGATAATGGAGTGATAAAAATACTTCGTGGTGTACTTACTCCATTCCTGGAAATAGTAGAGACGATAAGGAAAATGCCAAAAGTAATGTGGATGCTGGCTTTAGTTTATCTATTTCAGTGGTATGCTTTATTTTGTTACTGGCAAAACTCTTCTAAGGCGGTTGCCAAGAACGTTTACGGGTGGGAGTATAAAAAATTAACTCTGCAAGAAGACAGTATAATGAAAGGTTATGCCCAATTCAGAGCAGGCATTAAAGAATATGCTATTGCCAATAAGCTGAATGAAAAGACTGTGTTAAAAGACAGCCTGAGTGCGGCCAGCCTGTTTTCCTCCTGGAAAGACAAAGTGAAACCATCTGGATTTTCCGAAACTGATCTCGGAGTAATTGATGCTATTGATCTGAATAATAAAAAATACGAGAAAGCGGTTTCTAAAACAGGGGGTATAAATGGTTGGTATAATATCGTTACATTCCTTGTTGCATTTGGACTGGTTTGGTTGGCCAGGAAAATAAGTGCCAAGTATGTTCACTTTGTTTGTTTGTTACTTGCAGGCATTGGTTTTTTAGCTTTTTCGCAGATTCACCAGATCAATCTGTTTTATGTAGCCATAACCGGATTTGGGATTGGCTGGGCCAGTATGATGGGGATACCCTACCTGATGGTAGTTGGCGATATTCCCAAAGAAAAGTATGGGGTATTTATGGGAATCATTAATATGATGATAGTGATACCGATGTTCATACAGACTACCACTTTTGGTTATGTAATGAAGCATTTTCTTAATAATGACTCAAGTAAAGCGATCTTCTTTGCCGGTGTGCTTTTATTGATTGCAGCCATATGTACTTTGTTAATAAAAGGAAAAAAAACAGAGGGAGATATCAATTTGCCTGTTGGTGGCGGACATTAATTATTTGAAATCATGAATAAGAAATTAATCCTTTGGTCAATCACAGTAGCCCTGGGCGGTTTGCTCTTTGGTATGGATGTGGCCAATATCTCCGGTGCTGAACAACGTATACAGCAACTATGGGGCCTGAGCGACTGGATGCATGGCACTGCTGTGGCGATGGCTTTGTACGGAACGATCTTTGGAGCAGGCTTCGGCAGTGTTCCTGCTAACCGGTTTGGTCGTAAGAAGACTTTGATCATGATCGGGATTGTTTTCCTTGTTTCGGCATTGGGCAGCGCCATGGCAACTGATGTTTATACATTTATGGCATTTCGTTTTTTGGGTGGTTTAAGTATCGGTGCGTCATCGGTAGTGGCACCAGTTTATATTTCCGAAATAGCACCACCACAGCATCGTGGAAAGATGGGAATTGCTTTTCAGATCAATGTAGTAAGTGGTATCCTGCTGGCTTACCTGATCAACTACCTGCTGCAGGGAGTGGGTGGCGCTAATGATTGGCGATATATGCTCGGAGTGATCGCTGTTCCGTCATTATTATTTTCTGTATTGATGTTATTTACACCCGAAAGTCCAAGATGGCTTATTCTTTATAAAGGGGATGAAGAGGGGGCAAGGAAAGTATTTGAGAAAAGTGGCGCCCCGGCAGATGAACTCATTGCCGAGATAAAAGCCTCCGCACAGATAAAACAAAAAAAGGAGTCGTTATTTTCTGGTAAATTTTCAAAACCATTAATGCTGGCCTTTCTGCTGGCACTGTTCAATCAGTTGTCCGGTATAAATGCCATTATTTATTTTGCTCCGCGGGTATTTGAAATGGCAGGGTTGGGAAAAGATGCCGCTTTCTTATCCAGTGCAGGTATTGGTATTGTGAACTTTCTGTTCACCATGCTGGGCTGGTACCTGATTGACCGGAGTGGAAGAAGAAAGTTGATGTACATAGGGTCTCTCGGTTATATTATTTCTCTGACGTTAATGGCATTAGCTTTTGCCGGCATTATTAAAGGAGGTATTACTGTTTTTGTTTTTGTGTTCATTGCGGCACATGCCATTGGCCAGGGTTCTGTGATCTGGGTATTTCTGTCGGAGATATTTCCCAATTCGGTCAGGGCATCAGGAACTTCATTTGGCTGCCTTACTCATTGGGTGTTTGCGGCGCTGATCTCACAGACATTTACTTTTTTTGCTAACAGGATCGGCGGCAGCTACATCTTTGGCTTTTTTGCAGTAATGATGGTCTTGCAATTGTTGTTTGTATGGAAGATGATGCCAGAAACCAAAGGAGTGGCCCTGGAGAAAATGGACAAGACGATAGGGCATTAATTTTTTATAAAACCAAAAATCAACTGCCAGTGGGCGAAGCAGCTATGAAAAAAATTCTCTGTATAGGTGAGGCATTAATTGATATGATCTGCACAGATAAAGGCAAAGCACTGTCTGATGGTGAAAACTTCCTGAAAAAACCCGGCGGTGCGCCAACTAATGTGGCTGCCGCTATTGCTGCCCTAGGGGGGCAGGTAGAACTGGCCGCTAAAGTAGGAATTGATCCTTTTGGTAAACATCTCATTGATGTTATGCAATCTTTTGGCGTATCAACAAAATGGATGTTGCAGGATGAAAATCATTTCACCACTTTCGCTTTTGTATCGCTCATAGAAAATGGCGAACGGGATTTTTATTTTAACCGGGGCGCTGATGGCCAACTAAGCCGGGAAGAAGTGGAGGCCATTAACCTGCAGGAATTTTCCATTGTGCATTTTGGATCTGCCACCGGTTTTTTACCCGGGCCATTGCAGGCGGCTTACCAGGGATTGTTAGAAAAGTCTTTACAAGAGGATATACTCATCAGCTTTGATCCTAATTACCGGCATTTATTGTTTCAGCATGATCAGCAGTCTTTTATTGATCAAAGTTGGAGCTTTCTTAGCAAATGCCATTTCTTTAAAGTAAGTGATGAAGAAGCAATGATGCTTACCGGCACAAATACCGTGCAGCATGCAGCCGGAGTCTTTTTAGAAAAGCTGAACGCAGTATTCGCCATCACCCTGGGAAAGGAAGGCACATTACTTGGCCTGAATGACCATACCCATTTATTTAAGAGTATAGATATTAAACCGGTAGATACTACCGGTGCCGGCGATGCTTTTGTAGGAGCGGTACTGTACCAGCTTTCTGGTAAAACTCTTGCGCAGGTAAAAACATTAACTGAAAAAGAATGGGCTGTGATAATCACTAATGCGAACAAGGCCGGTGCCCGCACCTGTGAATACATGGGCGCCATGGAGGCATTTAAACATCTGAGTAACGACATTTTTAATTGACGTATGTATAATTACGGATTGCATCAGCAAATAAATGAAGCGGTTCACCTTGCCGGTATTGATATTGGCGGGGATGATAATTTATTCTATACCCGTTTCATGGCTAATACAGCAGATATTTTTGAGCTGTACATGCAGTTGTACGAACATCACCCAAAAGCTGAGAAAAATTTTCAGCAATTGGTAGAACTGATCATCAAGGCAAATACTGAAAGACCATCTGCCTTAAAAGCAAGGGATGAACAAAAAAGGGAGAAAGGCAATTGGTTTCTTAGTAACCAGCTTGCCGGCATGAGCTTATACGTGGACAGGTTTTGTGGTGATATAAAGGGGCTTAGCAACAAGCTCGGTTATTTTGAAAAACTGGGTGTGAACTTTTTGCACCTAATGCCTGTGTTTGAGAGTCCGGCAAATGAAAGTGATGGCGGGTATGCTGTATCAGATTTCAGAAAAGTGGACCAACGCTTTGGTACATTAGAAGACCTGGTGGTGCTTCAAAAGGAAATGCAACAGCAGGATATGTATCTGATGCTGGATATAGTGCTTAACCATACTTCGCATCAGCATGAATGGGCCCGCAAAGCCCGTCAGGGCGAAAAAAAATACCAGGATTATTATTATTTCTATAACGACCGCAGCCTGCCTGATGAGTATGATAAGACAATGCCTGAAATATTTCCGGAAGCAGCTCCTGGCAATTTTACTTTTATCCCGGAATGTAAGAAATGGGTGATGTCTGTATTTCATAATTACCAGTGGGACCTGAACTATAATAACCCTCATGTATTTGTTGAAATGCTGGATACGATTTTCTTCTATGCCAATATTGGTGTGGATGTGCTGCGAATTGATGCACCGGCTTTTATCTGGAAACAATTAGGAACTACCTGCCAGAATTTACCTCAAGCACATACCATTCTCCGCCTTATAAAGCAATGTGTGGAAGTAGCCACACCGGGTATGGCTTTGCTGGGCGAGGCAATCGTAGCGCCGAAGGAGATCCTGAATTATTTTGGAACGGGAAACTATATAGCAAGAGAATGTGACTTTGCGTATAATGCCACCCATATGGCTTTGCAATGGGATATGCTGGCAACAGGCGATACCAAAGTGATGCTGGCTGCCCAGCATGAACTGCTGAAAAAACCCTTTGGTACTTCATGGATCACTTATACCAGGTGCCATGATGATATTGGATTAGGTTACGATGATTATATGATACAACAGGCCGGGTATAATCCTTATGAACACAGGAAGTTTTTGAAGGACTATTATTCGGGTGAATACAACGGCTCACCAGCGAGGGGAGCATTGTTTTCCAGCAATCCTAAAACAGGCGATGCAAGAATTAGCGGCTCGCTGGCATCCTTATGCGGATTGGAAAAAGCAATCGAGCAGGATAACGTATCGGCGATAGCATTGTCTATTCAGAAGATCATCCTGATGCAAGCACATAGTTTTTTTCTGGGCGGGCTGCCAATGTTACTTTATGGTGACGAAGCCGGGTATACTAATGACTATTCTTATTTGCAGGATAGTGGAAAGAGCTATGATAACCGCTGGATGCACCGGCCGAATATTGACTGGAATAAGAATAAGAAAGCAGAGAACCCGACTACAGTGGAGGGTAAGATATTCAATGCAACACAACGGCTGATTGCTATCAGAAAAAAGCTGGCAATGGTGGCCGATCACAGCAACCTGCAATGGATGACACCACATAATATCCATGTAGCGGGATTCATACGATCCCTGGGAGAGGAGCAATTGTTTTGTGTGTTTAATTTTAAGGATAAACCCTCCTATCTTACCTGGTTTGCCTTTAAGGAACATGGCTTTGCGCCTGCTAAAATAAAGGATCACTGGAGTGATACACTATATGATGTTGGGGACGACAGAGAGTACCTGGTTATTCCAGCATATGGTTTTTTATTATTGGAACCTGTGAAATAATTTACTCTGCGGCCCCATATTTTTTAATCAATGCCAGCAGTACACCATTCGTCCAACCGAAGCCGTCCTGACCGGGATATTCTCCTCCGCCAGCTTCGAGTTTAGTATCCACAACATTGTACTTTTCCATTAGCTTTCCTGTACGCTGATATACATCGTTATTCAGCTTTATCCAACGGGTGGCAATGTCTTTTGCCAATTCCGGTTGATCGCCTTTTTCTAAAGCGGCTATTACCACCCACTGCAACGGCGCCCATCCGTTTGGAGCATCCCATTGTTGTTTATTAGAAAC
Source organism: Bacteroides fragilis (assembly GCA_943372905.1). Lineage (GTDB taxonomy): Bacteria > Bacteroidota > Bacteroidia > Chitinophagales > Chitinophagaceae > JJ008. The sequence continues at coordinate 7,611 of CALSAT010000095.1, forward strand.
AACAGTGGACAACACGCCGCCATCTTTTAATAAAACTGATTTTAATTTTTCGCCGGCCGCTCTGGCCAATTCCTCTTTTGAATCGGGGGTTAGATCTATAAGCCAGATAGGAAAGAAAGAAGCCGGGGTGAATTTGCCGGTTTGCTTCCTTTGTTTCCAATTATAATCATAGTAGATTTTTTCTTTGATATTAAAACAGTATTTACGAAGCGCCATATATCTTTTCTGTGCTCTCGTTTTGTAAAGTTTACTTTTTACCGGGTTATCATACCTGTCATAATAGTCAGCAAGTTGCTGTTCGGTATCATGCAATAAGCTGTTCAGGTCTACTGGAATGATATCTGTTGTTTGAATGGAGGACAGGTCGTTATCATCGGCCAACCACCGGCTGCTGAAGTCCCACCCACTTTCAGCCGCAGAACGAAGATGGTTGTAAACGATCTTTTTATCCCGTTTGCTTTTGCCGGCTGTTTCCACGTCATCTGCCCAGCTTTCCTGTCGGGGAATAAACAGTTCATCACAGTAGCGGCTTAAAATACTGCCATCTGCCAGCCGCACCAATTTCTTAACGGCTGTTCCTTTTTTAATAGTTGAGTAGCCACTCGTCCAGTAATTGTATTCTTTCTCCATGGCGTCCACATATAGTTTATAGACCTCCATTTCATCCGCTTTGGCCAGTAGGGCTACCATCAGTGAAAAGAAAGGGGGCTGACTGCGGCTGAGGTAATAACTGCGGTTGCCATTGGGAATATGTCCGTAAGTATTGATCAGATACTTAAAATTGTCTATCAAGTGCCGCATCGTTTCTATTTCACCACTCTCTTTTAATCCCAGCATGGTGAAATAAGAATCCCAGTAGTATATTTCCCGGAAGCGGCCACCGGGTACTATATACGGGTAAGGGAGTGCCAGTAACGATGAGCCTTCTACTGTTTTATCTTCTTGTCTTTTTAAGTTGCCCCAGAGATTATTGATATGGGCGGTCACATCCTTTTCCTGTTGTATATAATTAAACGATGGCGGAGCGGGGGGCATTTCAAAATTTTCTTCCACAAATAGCTTTAAGGAGAAACGGATAGCCGGGTTCTTTTTTATTTTTAAATAATCAGCTACGATGTCTGCCGGTTTTCTTTTGGGTATGCAATCCACAAAGGTTTTATTATCCGGAAATATCCGGCTCAGTTGCACATCCTTGAAAAGCTGTCCGTATATCTGATCAGGAGTTTTTACTTTTTGCGCCTGAAGGTTGGAGAATACCATGCATATAGCAGTTGCGAGAATGATTTTTTTCATACTTAGTAGCGTTCAATTAAAGGTACAAAATAAAGCTGCTAGAACCAGTGGCACTAACAGCTTTTGTGAAAGGGAATAGTATAGTCTTTATTCTGCTCCGTCTGTCAATGCTCTTGCTATAGCGTAGCCACCCACCTTGTTACCGGTTTCCAAACCTCTTGTACAATCGCTTCGGTAGTGAATAGCCCCATATATACGGGATTCAGATGCTTCTTTGGCCATAGCCGTATATTCAGCTGCTTTTGGTTTTATAATGTGGCCAAGTATTGTAGCCGCCGCAGCGCTGAAAGTGGAGTGTCCGGAAATATAAGCGGGGAAATTGGGTAACCCTGTTGTGGTTTTTATCCTCGGATCCATTTGTGAGGGCCTTGGGTTAAAGTAGAGATATTTAGCATCCCAGCAGGCGATAGCGGCATCCATCATCGCCATGTTCAACAGGGCCATATTCCTGGCCCATCTTACTTCGCTGAAGTTTTGTTTTACAAAGTCTTCTGTGGCAATGGCATTCCAATGACCAGGCGGTGTGTATGTAGCTAATCCATCTGCCCAAAAATGCGCAATCCTTATTTGCTCCCTGGTTGGGTTTTTACTGAAACTATATACTTCAGCTAATTCATCTTTGAATTGTTGTGAAGAAGTGGAAGGCGGTGCCGCCGGACGAATAGTGGTTACCATGGTCAGCGAATCAAATAAGAAGGTTTTTACTTTTCCAAACAGCGGCAGCATCGGTGGACGTTTCGGTGATTCCTGGCTTATCCAGGGAACCTCACCTCTTGTCACAGCATCATTCTCCATTTGTGTCCAGAGGGTTTGATTGCCAATAGCAGCACCAGCCCTGTCGCCCCTGGCCCGGGTTACAAATTTCTGCGCTACTGATTTTCCCAGTGCCTCGCCAGCTTCCAGATCACTGCGAACGTTGGCACCTGCAATGATCCTTGCTCTCTTATGCTCTTCTGCTTTTAGCTGAATGAATTCCTGGTCGCCGGGGAATAATAGTTTTAATAACTCTGTTGTTACGCCAATCACTACCGCATCTTCAGAAGGGTAAGAAGGCAAATCAGACTTAGGTATCAGCACATTTACTGTCGGATCGGCGTTATAAGGCGCAGGGCGATTATACAATTTCTTATAATGCCATGCCGCCACCAGTGCATCGTATTGTGCAGCGGCTACATAAGCATATGCTCTTGCTGCATATGGTGGATTAGCAAACGGAAATTGCGGATAAGCTAGGGGATTATTAGCATTGGGAAAGGGATATGTTCCATCAGCATTTTGATACGGAGGCAGGTTGTGCAGTGCCACCAGTTCCCGCATAATCTCATTCCATCTTAAAACAGCACCAGCACTCCAGTATTTTACACTGTTTTTTTCATCTTTTGTCATTTTGACCTGGAAGCTTTTTATTTCATTTATCTGGGCAATGTAATCGGGTGTGGTAGTGGCACCAGGTGCGGCTACCGGAAATTCTGTTGGACCAGTTAGCAATATTGGTTTCCAGGCACCTGCATTTATATCTGTAGAAGCCGGTTGTAATGCCGGAAATTCCATATTGGTTTCTGTTATGCCCTTAGAACAGGAGTGCAGTAAGACAGCTGCAATAAGAATACAGTATATGTTAATTTTTTTCATGGT
>CALSAT010000096.1:0-10527 GCA_943372905.1 Bacteroides fragilis
GATCAAACTGGTTCTTCGACAGGTCGTAATACATTGTCTGGAAGCCAAGCGCAGCAAAAAAATCAGCGTAGTTCACCATCATGTACAGGTGGTACAATTCTGTAATCGCTTTGGGCAGGCTATAAGAGTACTGGCAATAACCAATACCATATTCTGTGATCTGTGATCCGATGTACGGGTAGTTATTATCCCTGTACCAGGTCATATTCTGGTTGGCGCCATGAATAGAGTCTGCCACTGTCTTATACGCTTGTGGTGCCACAATAGAAAAAGTGTATTTAGACCGCATCAGGTATTTGAATATTTCTTCCTTTGGCAGTGCTTTCATGGTTTTAAAAGCCTCCACCATATCCCGGTTTTTTTCTATCACCGGCCTTTCGTCCTTCTTAAAATAAATTCCACTGATCTTCTCCAGATCGCTCAGCAATTTTCCTTCCGGTGTAATTAAATAATCGATCCTGTAAATAAGTGTTAGCAGCATATACGCAATCCCGCCTGAGAATTTATCCGCATCCAGTCCTGCGATTGTGTCTACCGTTTGCCCGATCCATTTTTGCAGGTATTCATATTTTACTTCTTTCTCTTTGTCAGGAATTACGGACAGGTGGTCACTATCAACCGATTCCAGCATGGCAAAATCCTGTACAAGCAGATCATCCTGCTTATCGGCTTTGGTCGCCAGTTCTTTCAGGCCATAATATAATTTACTGGGGCTGGCTGTTTCTGCATCGCTGTCGAAGCGCATGCAAAGCCTTTCATTATCCAGTGCAAAACGGCTGTAGAATAGATTGAAATTCATTTCCAGTAGGCGGCGCATTACTGGCACAGAGGGATGCGGCATACGGGCCAGCGTTACCTCTGCTTTCAGCTCTTCCTTGTCGAAACTCCCCCGCACCATTTTAGAACCCTGGTAAAATTCAAACCGGCCTTCAGCTCCGTTTCTTTCATATACTACGTTTTGCAGGTTGTCATCCCGGAGGTAGTCAAAAAAAGCGTCCAGACTTTCGGGATATTTTTTTTCTTTGAAAAAGTTATCGGCGTCTGTCCAGCGGTTTACTTTCGCCAGTGGTTTGTTATTATCAGAATAGCGCCCAAAGGGAATTTCCGGTTCTGCCGCTGCCGGTTCTTTTTTCTTCCCCCATCCAAAAAGTTTATCAAGCATTTGTCCGTTTTTGAAGACTGGCAAGATACTAAGAAGTTGCGGGTTATGAATGTGGGCTGTCGGGCTGCTTCAAAACGAAGTTTTCCCCGTTATTGTTAATATTCGGCTGGAAAACAGGTGTTTGGTATATGGCAAAAATCAGTAGTTTCGCCACAAACGATTTATACGATGAAGTTCATAGCATCCTCCTCTTCGTTACTGAAACAGCTGCAGCATATTGCAGGTGTGATCAATGCCAATACTGTACTGCCCATCCTGGAAGATTTTTTGTTTGAAGTAGAAAAGAATAAACTGACCGTGGTGGCCACCGATCTGGAGACCGTGATGCGGGTGCAACTGGACATTGAAGCTAAAGACAGCGGTAAGGTCTGTATTCCTGCCAAGATATTGCTGGACTCACTTAAAAACCTTCCTGACCAGCCGCTGACCTTTAATATTGATAAAAATTTTGGTATAGAAATAACCAGCGATAACGGTAAGTATAAAGTGATGGGAGAAAACCCGGACAATTTCCCGAAGGAGCCTGCAGCTGATGATACTACCTCTTTTACGATGCCCGCTTCTGCATTGGTAACAGCTATCAATAAAACGTTGTTTGCGACCAGCAATGATGATCTGCGACCTGCTATGACGGGCGTTTTCTTTGAGCTGGATAAAAAGGCGTTGCAATGCGTAGCCACTGATGCCCACCGCCTGGTTCGCTACAAAAGAACTGATGTGAAATGCCCCAAAGCAGATTCTTTCATTGCACCCCGTAAGCCACTGAACCTGCTGAAAGCTGCTATTCCATCTACTGACGAAGAAATAACAGTAAGCTACAACAGCAACCACCTCTTTGTAAAGCACGGTACCACACAAATGAGCTGCCGGTTGATAGATGCCCGTTTTCCAGATTATAAAGTGGTAATACCAACTGATAACCCATACCGCCTTACGGTAAGCAAAGCAGATTTTCAAAGTGCGCTGCGCAGGGTAAGTGTATTTAGTAATAAAAGCACCAACCAGGTGGCGCTTAGTATTAGCGGCAGTGAGCTGCAATTGGCGGCTCAGGATGTTGACTTTAGCTTTGAAGGTAATGAGCGGATGAAATGCCAGTATAATGGCGAAGATCTGATGATTGCTTTCAACGCCAAGTTCTTAATAGAAATGCTGAATGCCGCCGATGGTGATGAAATTACTATGGAGCTTTCAACGCCTACTAAAGCAGGTATTATCAAACCATCCGATCAGGATGAAAATGAAGAATTGCTGATGCTGGTGATGCCGCTGATGCTAAACCAATAACCATCACTGATTTCGTTGATTAAAATGATTGAACGGATATGAAGCTCACAATAATTGTGGGCTTCTTTTTTTATACACTTGTTTCTGTTTGTACCGGTAGATCAGGTACTCTGCCACCACCCAATTTCCTACCCAGCCCAACCAAGCCACCACCCGGTACACATCCATGGGCGGTACTGACATGGTGTTAGTGATGCCGTATTTCCAGGCCCTTAATGTTAAGGCGGATAAAGTGAGGGCATAGCTCCTTATCATATAGTTGCGATGAGCTTTAAAGTCCTTTTGCTTTGCTTTGATAAGGGCCATAGCAGTAAAGAATATCCACAAGACTGCCAGCAAAACAAAAGCAATCCTGGAAAGAGTGCCTCCGTTGGCATAAAAGCCCATGATCAACCCAGCCGGACCTGTAATGAGCAATACATCCAGCACATACACATAGCCAAGGGTACGGTGCAGGGAGGGGTTATGACGTTGCAACTGCTTTGAAAACTGTGTGAATCCGGCAAACAGTACCCATAAACTGGCATACACATGGATGAAAAAAGCGATCCGCCAGTGATCAATGTCTATATACTGTTGTTTGATACGCAAAAAACCGACGTCTGTGTTATAGGGGATATATTCCAGGGTGATCTTTGCCATCAGCCAGGTAAAAAAAGCCAGTGTTAGCAACAGGGCCGCATTCCAAATATTTGTCCGGGTTAAAATTTGTATTACTTTTAAAAGACTATAATCTGATTAACATTCAAATTTAAACCTTTCACCATGAGAAAAGTTTTTGGTTTGCTGCTGGCAACCACCATTATTATTTCCTGCAATAATGAAAAAAAAGAAGGGGAGAAAGAAAAGGGGAAAGATCCGTCAGACACGGCCACCGCTTCTAATGAAGTAAAACCAGGGCCATCCCCAAGCGCCCTGGATAAGCTGCTTGGCTCGTTTGTTGGTGCCTTTGGCGAAAATAAAATAACCCTGCTGGTCATCAAAGTGGAAGGCGACTCGGTGCTTGGCCGTTCCATTGTAGGCGGTAACGACAGACCGTTTGCAGGCACTTTTGTGAAAAACGAAGGCGGTTATGCGATCACCGCCAAAGAACCGGGAAATCATGCAGATGACGGCGTTTTCAACTTTTCCGTATGGGATAACAATCCCGACAGCATCAGCGGCACCTGGAAACCCAACAATGCAAAAAAGCCCGCAAAAGAATATACGCTGGCCCGTAAAAAGTTTGAATACAAAGCAGATGTAGGTTCTTATCCACAGGCATCAATGCGGTTACTTAAACCGAAGGATGTAGAAAATGAAATGAAAGAAGATCTGGAGTTTATGCGCAATGAAATTTTTGCCCGCCACGGTTATTGCTTTAAGAAAAAACATTTGCGCCAGCAATTTGAGAACGAAGATTGGTATGTGCCCAACACTGTTGATATCAAAGGCTTTTTAACAGATATTGAGAAGAAGAATATCGAACTCATCAAACGGTATGAAAAATATGCAGAGGAATATGGAGATGAGTATGGAAGATGATTTAAGTTCCTGTAAATAGGTATTTAATTTGTTTCCCACAAAGCCGCAAAGAGCACAAAGGATTTTCTAAAAAGGACTTTTTCTTTGTGTACTTTGTTCCTTTGTGGGAATTTAATTTTTAATTATGGACCATGTAATTCTGAATTCGTATCCCAATTATGTAGAAGCCCATATTGCCAAAGGCGTACTGGAAGAACAGGGCATTAGCTGCTGGCTAAAAGATGAAAACACCGTGACCATAGATCCAATATTGACCAATGCTGTTAGTGGCATAAAAATAATGGTCCCCAAAGCAGATGCACAAAGAGCCTGGGAAATTTTAACCGACTTAAAAAAGGAGCAGAAAAAAGCAGTTGCCTGTCCCAAATGCGGCTCACATAATGTGGAGCTGGTAAGCACACCCCGCAAAGCCATTAACTGGTTTAGCGCTATCACCACTTTCTTCCTGGGAGACTATGCAATGGCCATAGATAAGGTCAACCACTGCTTTGACTGCAAAAATGAGTTTCCGGAAACAGCGGAGGACCCTGTTGGCTGAGTTAGTTTCGCCAATTCCTTCGTAACTTTTCCCTGTAAAAATGATTGCATATGTGGCAAAGCCTTTTGGAGCATTTTCAAACCCTGGAACAGCGGCCTCTTGAGCGAATGGCCATCCTTGTAGGAGGTCTGTTACTATTCTGGATCATTGAAGGAGCTATTCCGCTTTTATGCCTCAGCTATAAAAAAAATAAACTACGCCACGCAGGGGTTAATTTTTTTTTCACCGTTTTTCACCTTATCATACATACCGGGCTGGCGGTACTTATCGTATTGTTATCCGATTGGTGCCTCCAACAACAATTTGGCATGGTGTACTGGTTCAATAGCGGGATTATTGCCACCATTATCATCGGTGTGCTGGCCCTCGACTTTAGCAGTTGGCTGGTACATTTTGTAATGCACAAGGTTCCGGCATTGTGGCGCTTTCATCTTATTCATCATAGCGATACCAACGTGGACGTGACCACCGGGCTGCGCCACCATCCCGGCGACAGTCTTCTGCGGGGCGTTTTTTTTATCATATTCATTTTCATTTCCGGGGCACCTATGTACAGTGTGATGATCTATCAAACACTGGTTGTGATAGCTACTGCCTTTACTCATGCAAATATCGGTTTACCTAAAAAATTAGATGCCGCATTGAGCTATATCCTTATTTCACCCAATATGCACAAAGTGCACCATCACTGGAAACAACCGTACACAGACACCAACTATGGTGCTGTGTTCTCCATCTGGGACCGGCTGTTGGGGACCTTCAGCAAGCTGGATGTAAAAGAGATCCATTACGGCCTCGACCGTTATTACCCTGCTGAAAAAGATGAAGATGTACTAAACCTGTTGAAACACCCTTTTCAAAAAAGAGATTCCTGAACGACAAACCATAAACTATGCGGATCATTTTATTAATGGCTTTTATTGCCTTTTCCCTTTCTGCCAGCGCACAACTGATGCAGGGAACTTATTTTGTAGCAGCTAAAACCGGACTGAGTATCAGAGAAAAACCGGATGCTTCTTCCAAAGTATTGGATAAAATTCCCTACGGAACAAAAGTGACAACCATAGATGAAGATCTTGAATGGAAAGAAATTGTTACAGAGAACATGACCGGGTATTGGAAGAAGATAAAGTTCAACAACAAGACCGGCTATATTGTGGACAATTACCTGCTTCCCTGGGCACCACCAAAACTGGCCACTGTAAAAGACCTGAAGCAATACCTGGTCCAGAGCGCCGCTCCCGCCGCTCCAAAAGTGGTAACACGGTCCGGCACCATGAACCAGATAACTGAGAGCGGATGGGAGCTCACGAAGCAGATATATAAAAATGGGGGCGAGTATCATCAGTTTAACGCATATGAGTATGGATCAGATACCTATTTTTTACCCGGCTTTAGTATACAACAGGGGTTTTTGCTTTGCCGTTTGATTCCGGAATTCAAAGAGGTGTTTGGCGAAAAAGATGAATTTCCCCTTACAAGCAGGACATATAAGAAAGACGAAAGGGAGTTTGCGATAAAGGTGATCCGCACTAATGGTGACGATACAGACAACAGTCCGTTCTCGATTGAAAAGATAAAAATAAGTTTTGAAGATGGTGCTTACTATGAATTTGAAATGTATATGCAGGATAATCAACTGGTGGTCTTTTTCAGCGGGGGAGTATAGATTTGCAATATGAAGAAAATCGCCATGATACCCGCCCGCTACGCAGCTACCCGTTTTCCCGGCAAACTGATGCAGATGCTGGCCGATAAAACAGTGATCCGCCACACTTATGATGCGACTATGAATACCGGATTATTTGATGAGGTAGTGGTGGTGACCGACAGCGATACTATTTTCTCTGAAATAAGCAACGCCGGCGGTAAAGTAGTGATGAGCAAGTATGAACATGAAAGCGGCAGCGACCGTATTGCAGAGGCAGCAGCAGATTTAGATGTAGATATTATTATAAATGTGCAGGGAGATACTCCTTTTGTAAAAAAAGAACCCCTTCAAAAGCTCCTGCAGCAATTTGACGACCCGGCTGTTCAGGTAGCGTCAATGATGCAAGTACTCACTAACCGTAATGATATCCTTGACCCCAATTTTGTAAAAGTGGTCGTGGATAAGAATATGAATGCTCTTTTTTTCAGCCGCAGTGTGATTCCTTATCCGCGGGAAAAAGACTATCCCACTACATATTATGAGCATATCGGAGTGTATGCATTCCGCAAAAAGGCATTACTTGATTTTACCGGTTGGGCAATTACTCCGCTTGAGGCCGCTGAAAAAATTGAATGTCTCCGCTATCTTGAAAACGGTGTTCCGCTCCGAATGATCCTGGTAGATTATATGGGAGTAGAGATCGATACGCCGGAAGACCTCGAAAAAGCAGCTAAGCTTTTATAATTGTCTCCTTTATACTCATACTGCGAAACAAAGCGGATGTGATTTTCTTTTCCTCAGGGTGACTTAGGAGAAAATCATTTCTATTATTCCGTGTAATCTGCAGCCACCTGTTTTGTCGCAGGCAAATCTTTCCTGTATTTTCGTGACTAAATTCCCTGTATGAAGTTTCGCAATTTTAAAATGGTGGGCTATGTGGTGTATGGACGTGGCAGTTTTAATCAGTTGGACGAAATCCTTGCTCCGCAGCGAAAGGGCAATGCCCCGATGATCTTTTTAGTGGATCATTATTTTACCGGAAAGCCCCTGGTTAATCGGGTTCCGGTTTGGGGAAAAGACAAGATCATTTTTGCCGATGTGACCTATGAACCTAAAACAACCTATGTTGATTCGCTGGCGCAGCAACTGAAAGAAGAGTTTGGCTCCATAAGCGGCGTCATCGGTATTGGCGGTGGTTCCACCATGGACCTGGCCAAAGCCGTTTCGCTAATGATGAGCAACCCTGGTTCATCTGCGGATTATCAGGGCTGGGACCTGGTAAAGAACCCCGGGGTGTACAAAGCTGGTATTCCAACGCTTAGTGGTACTGGCGCAGAAGTGTCCAGAACCACGGTGCTTACCGGACCCACGAAGAAGCTGGGAATGAATTCCGATTTTACCCCTTTCGATCAGATCATTCTGGATCCAGAACTGACCAAAGACGTACCGGCGAATCAGCGTTTTTATACCGGTATGGATTGCTATATTCATTGTATCGAAAGCCTGGAAGGTACCTACCTGAATGAATTCAGTAAAAGTTATGGAGAAAAAGCCCTGCAGTTGTGCAGAGATGTATTTGTCAGTAAACCTCAATGGGATGATGATTGTGATGATAAGCTGATGATGGCGTCTTATGCTGGGGGTATGAGTATTGCCTACAGCCAGGTGGGTGTGGCTCATGCGGTGAGTTATGGACTAAGTTATTTACTGGGCACTAAACACGGCATTGGCAATTGTATAGTGATGAACCACTTGGAAGAATATTATCCTGCCGGTGTAAAAGAGTTCAAACACATGGTGGAGAAGAACCAAATCGATATTCCTGCTGGCATTTGCAGAAGCCTGAGCGAAGATGATTTTGATAAAATGATGAATGTATCGCTTGGTATGAAACCCCTGTGGGAGAATGCCCTGGGGCCGGATTGGGAAAACATCATGACAAGAGAAAAGCTGCGGGCTTTGTATGGTAAGCTTTGAGTAAAGCCCTGTTTTCCTTTATAAATTTTTATTCTTCATTCGGCACGGTTACGGCAGATTTGTTAACTTTCATTTAATTATGAATGTAAAACGTCTGCGACCGGAAAAATATCTGCGGTATCTCTATCCGCAAAATCTGTTTGCCACTAAGCAGCGGACCAAAGAAATTCTTTCTGCCAATCCAACCATTATTCCGCACCGGGAAGAAGCGAAAGACGTGGTGGTTTCTGTTTTTGATTATAATGCCGAAACCCTGGAAGAACGAAAATTATCGGCTGTAGGAGATTGCTTTGCTTATAAAACCAGCGGCCGGACCACCTGGATCAACATTGACGGGCTTCGGAAAGCAGAAGTGGAGGCGGTTTGCTCTCATTTTGATATTCACCCGCTGGTCATTGAAGATATCCTCAGCATCAATCAACGGCCAAAACTTGATGAAGCAGATAACAGTATTTTTTGCCTGTTGAATATGCTGTATTATAATGAAACCAAGAATTCTGTGGAGCAGGAGCAGATCAGCATCATTCTGGCCAAAGATGTGGTCATCAGTTTCCAGGAAGACGCACACCGGGATGTTTTTACAGCAGTAAGAAAAAACCTGAATACTGCTCATTCGAAAATAAGACAACGGCCGGCAGATTATCTATGTTATACTTTGCTTGATATGATCGTAGACCATTATTTTACTGTAATGGAAAAACTAAGCGACCGGATTGAAGAGCTGGAAGAAGAAGTAACGAGGGGAAATAATCCCAGGTCCCTCAGCCACATCACACAGCTTCGTAAAGAGCTGATCGTATTAAAAAGAAATATTTCCCCGGTAAGGGAATTGCTAAACGGCTTTCTGCGAACTGAAAGCGAACTGATCGAAGACAGGCATATAAAGTATTATAAAGACGTGTACGACCATATTGTTCAGGCTATTGATCTTTCGGATAACTATCGTGATGTGATGGTGAGTTTGCACGACCTGCATATCAACAACGTGAACATGAAGATGAACGAAGTGATGAAAGTAATGGCAATAGTGACCTGTTTGCTGGCGCCCGCCACTGTCATTGGTGGTATTTTTGGAATGAACTTCGACGAGAATGTAAACTTCTTCCACCAGCGGTGGGGTTTTTACACAGCGGTGAGTATGATGCTTATCATTCCGGTGGCCATGCTGTGGATGTTTCGTAAGCGGGGCTGGTTTTAGTAAGGCTACGGTCCTCAGACAATTAACCACTGAGGAGCATTAGAAAAAAGAAAATGCCATAGCCTGTTTTCCGAAGAACTCTCTATCTCTTCTTATATACCGGCACCGTACTGCAGGGTTCCCCGTACATAATGCTTTTTACCACCGGGCGAAGCAGTTTTGTTATCTCCATGTACACATAATCGGCTATCGGGGTCTCGCCACAGCCTTTTATTACCACTCTTTTATCTGTGTATTCATTGGTGTTTATAGCAGCAAGTTTTTTCAGGAAACGGGATTTATGCAGTTCCTTCTCATCACCCATGATAAAATCGCTGGCTACAGGCTGCAGGTAGGCTGCCACAAGCATATAGGCCCACACAGGAGTTATAGCATCCACAGTGCAGGTAATAGCAACATCCTTATCTTGATAAATGGACCAGTCAAGGTTTTTTAATGCTTCCCGAAAGTCCTTTTCCTTTAATATCATACCCATGAACAGGTAGTCCTTCATATCAAAGACAGCTGTTTCGCCCTTCGGATACCAATTTTCCAGGTCGATTGTTATCAACCCGCTCTCTGCTACTTTATTTATAAAGGGTTCACTCATTATTTCATCATTAACCGGTACACCTGAAAAGTGTCGTTACAAAAATAACATTTTGATATGGGCTATTGTTTTCGAAATATGAAAAACAAACCCCGAAGCGTTTATACTGCTTCGAGGTTTCAATTTGCTTTGTTGACTAATATCTTACATTCTTCTGGAACGCTTGTCTTTTACAGTTGCTGCATTGCGCAAAGCGTTTAATGGGTAAGAAGGGCTTTGTGGATTTTGAACTCCCTGACGCTGCTGGGCCTCCTGCGCTTTTCGCTGGCTGGCTATGTCGCCGTTCGTCACCGGAGTGGTGGTTACATCATCTACTCTTACCACATACACACCATTTACACCTTCCAGCGCTTCCAGGATCACTTTTCCTTTATTTGAAGGATTGAATGCGGCGCCGCTGATGCGTGGCTCATAACCTATCTTATTATTTGTTTGAGAGCTCAGGCGGATACTGTCAGCATTGACGATCTCTTTTCCGCCCAATACTGTTGCAGCAGCTTCAAGTGTTGTTACCTTACCAATTTTTTTCTTTAGCAGTTCTGCTTTCTTTTTATTCCGGAGCATTGGCTCTATATACATCCTTGCTTTTGCCACACCCATGGTT
>CALSAT010000097.1:0-10413 GCA_943372905.1 Bacteroides fragilis
CTGCGTTGGTGATACAGTTATCTGCTTCAGCACCCCGTATTGATATACAGACGGTGAAACTTACCCGTTACAATCCCAGTACCAATACTTTCACGGTGCTGGGAAATATTCAATGCCCATCTGCTTATGCCAGCACAATGCCTGCTCCGTACAATACAGGTGATTACTGGTCTTCTTCTGATGCCACTACCACTCCTTTTTATGCTGCACAACTGGGAAGTGCTTCTTACGGAGATCTTGTGGTAGCGCCCGACAATACGATGTATATGACCATTGGGAAAAAACTGATCCGTATCCCTAACTATCAAACAATCACCGGCACTTCATTGATCCCATCAGTGGAAGTTGGTAATATTTTACCCACCGGTGTGGGATTTAACTTTACCACACAAGGTCCCGGCACCTATGGCATCACCTGGGATTATACCAATAGTAACCTGATGGTGATCAGCAGTCGCACCTCTGATGGCAGCGATGGCAGCTATAACGTAAACCCGGCAACGGGCGCCCTGTCCGGCTCCTTCCGGGTCAATTGCCTGGCTACACCCACATCGGCCAACTTCGCCGATCTGACAAGTATTATTAGTTCTGTTGGTGTTGCTAAACAGTTAACCAGTGTACAATGGCTGGGCTACAATAACCGCTACCGGTTAACATACCGCATACGGGTAGAGAATATCGGCACTTCTATTCTGAAAAACTTGCAGGCTACTGAAAACCTTTCCACAGCCTTTCCGGCACTTACCATTTCCAATGTAAGTACATCGTTTGTAAATAACCCGGGCAACCTGCAATTGAATGCAGGCTATACAGGTACGGGTACAAATACCCTGTTTACCGGAACCCGGACCCTTTACGGAGCATTGTACAATGGTGTGGACCTGAATGGCGGTGCGGGTAACATAACTGCCGGTTCCAATTTTGCTGTGGTGGACATTACTTTTGATGTGGCAGGGGTGGCTACGAATGGTACTACCACTTACAATAATACCGCTACTGCTACCGGCACCGCTTTTGACGCCACTACCGTTACTGATAACAGTGATAATGGTACAGCAGTGGAAACAGGTACCGCCAATTCAAAAGCAGATGATGCAGGAGAAGGAGACCCTACACCGATCCGTTTCGGCAGCACCGTAAGCGGCACAGTGTGGAACGACATCAATAACAGCGCAAATAATACCCTGAGCAATATTTTCACCGCAGGAGAAAGCGGCAGCAACGCAGGCGGACTGAATGCCATTCTTATTGACCCGGTAACTAACCTTGTTATCGCTTCAGTACCGGTAGCTGCTAACGGAACATACAGTTTTACAAATGTTCCATCCTTTGCTAATCTTCAGGTGATCTTAAGTACAACAGCAGGTGTGGCAGGTAATGCTCCACCTGCTGCTAATGTACCAGCAGGTTGGGCTGCCACTTCTCCCACGGCTACCAATACCACCGGCAATATCAATACAGGTACGTATAATGCTGCCGATGCCAGCCGTTTTGGTGCTATTGATGATCCTAACAATGATTTTGGTATTCAACGCCTGCCTGAAAGTGCTTTTAACCTGCAGCCGGCGCAGCCCAATACTACGGGCTTTATCAGTACAACAGTACCTGCCGGCGCATTTCAGACCAATAATGTGGGTGTAACCCCCAATACACAAGATTATGATGGCGGTACAGTGAACAATATCAGGATAACCGCTTTCCCTTCCAATGCCAATACGATCACCATTAATGGTACGGTCTATATCAATGGAGGAACTTGCCCGCCGGCCACCACCTGTATCCCCTGGCCCGGTGGAGGAGTAACCGTTCCTTATATTAATGGCACCGGACCTTCACAAACAATTCTTATTGACCCGGTGGACGGTACTTTCAATGTAGTGATACCCTTTGTATCTGTTGATAATGCAGGAAGGGAAGACCCCACACCTGGATCCGTTACGATCCCTTACACTAGTGTATTACCTGTTCGCTTGCTTAGTTTCTATGGCAGCATGGCGGGTAACGGGGCTTTGCTGAACTGGAAGACAGCCAATGAAGAATCATTACAGCAGTTTGAAGTAGAATGGAGCCTGAACGGGACCAGCTGGCAACAGATCAATACTGTAGCGGCCCGTGGCGGATATGGTGGCGGTGCTGATTATACCACTTCACATATCTTATCCAACGGCATTAATTTTTACCGGCTGAAAATGATAGACCTGGATGGACGCTTTACCTATAGCAATATCCTGCGGCTTGTAAAAGAAGAGAAAACCGGTATCACCCTGTATCCAAACCCTGCGGCTGAAACCGTTACCCTGGCAATGCAGGGAACAGGACCGGCCCGCATAAAAATATATAGTGCTGCAGGACAGATAGTCTGGAATAAAGAAACGAATAGCAATTCCCTAACAATGAATATCGCTCATCTGCCATCCGGTTTTTACACCGTAGAGATAAGTAGGGATGGTGTTGTTTTCAGGGAAAAATTAATGAAGAAATAGGTTCCCGGTTTTATATACTGTGCAAAGCTGCTTCCCCGGAAGCAGCTTTTTTATTTTGGTGATGGCGGTACAGGCCGGCCTTCCCGTTTCTTATATTTGCAGCGAAGAGAGCATATTATGCAGGACATTGAACCGTTTTATAACTGGCGGTATATTTATATCAGCGAAGACGATCAGCGGTCGCCTTTTTATGGGCGCACTTATTCTGAGTTTGAGTTTTCCCAAACCGTGTACAACTATTATATTCATCCGCAGTGGGATGATTTTGGCAGCCGCACCCTGTACCTCAAAGTACTGATAGCTGACTACGAAGAGAAATATGCCGTGATAGAAATGATCGGCGAATGGAATGATGCTATTGAAAATGACATCATGGAACTGAAAAGAGAGGTGCTGGAGAAATTCATGCACGAAGGCATCTTTAAATTCATCCTGGTGGGGGAGAATGTGCTCAATTATCACAGCGATGGAAAAGATTATTATGAAGAACTTTTTGAAGAAGTGACCGATGAAAGTGGCTGGGTGGTTTGTTTAAATATGCCTGAACAAACACAGTATGATTTTAAACATGCCAGGCTGAACCGCTACGTGGAGCTGATGCAACTGGACAACTGGCGAACCTATAAACCATTTCATTTGTTCAAAAAGATCGATAATGAACTAAAGGCCCGGTTGGAACTTTAGCCCCTCCATTATTAATTAGTAATTATTAATTAATTATTGACAACTGGATAGTATTTTTGCCAAAATTGATTACTCCCCCTAAGAATATTGCTTATGAAATGGTCTGAAATGTTTACTTCCTCGGTCGGCAAAAAATGGGTGATGGCTTTGACGGGTTTATTCCTGATTATTTTTTTGATAGTGCATGCTGGTATCAATGCCTGTATATGGGCCAATGATGGCGGCATCATGTTTAACAAGGCCGCCCATTTTATGGGAAGTACCGTCCTGATCAGGATTGCAGAGATAGGCCTCTTCCTGGGCATATTCCTCCATATCATACAGGGATATATGCTGGAATTGCAGAACCGCAGTAAAAGAAAGCAGGGATATGCAGTACCCATGGGCAATAAGGGCAGCAAATGGTACAGCCGCAGTATGGCCCTGCTGGGAACCATTTTGCTGATGTTCTTCATTTTGCATTGGTGGCATTTTTGGGTACCGGCCCGCTTCATTGGTCATCCTGAGTTAACAGAAATAACTATAGGCAATGTAGAAATGCATAATATGTATAATCTTATGCAGTTCACCTTTAGTGAATTGTGGGTGGTGCTGGTATATGTATTTGCCTGCTTCTCTTTATGCTGGCACCTCGTGCATGGGTTTCAGAGTGCATTCAGAACAGTAGGAGTGAGCAATTCAAAATACCTTACGCTGATAAAGAATGTGGGTATAGGCTATTCCGTTATTATTTCGCTGGCCTTTGCCATGATGCCGGTAAGTATGTATTTGGGATGGGTGTAACCCCTGTCCCCCTAAAGGGAGACTTAGGTCAATGATGCATTACTTATAATAAAGTTGCTTAAAAGAAATAGATAAAGAGATATAAAGTTTAGGAAACTTCCCCGCCTGGGCGGGGCGAATGGAGGAAAACATAGTGCTTTAGTAAAATGGGGTGGGTTGTTGAGTAAAGAACAGAAAGATGAAGAGTGCGACGCAACCGGGACGCCATTAAAAACCGTAGCCTGATAAACAAAAACAATAGCACATTAGCATATTATCACATTATCAACTTGATTTATGTTGGATTCAAAAATTCCCGCAGGTAAGTTAGAAGAAAAATGGGTGGACTACAAAGGCCATTGTAAATTGGTGAACCCGGCTAACAAACGCAAATTAGAAATCATTATCGTGGGTACTGGTTTGGCCGGAGCCTCGGCAGCCGCATCCCTGGGCGAACTTGGCTATAAAGTGAAAGCTTTCTGCTTCCAGGATTCTCCCCGCAGGGCCCATAGCATAGCAGCGCAGGGCGGTATCAATGCAGCCAAGAATTATCAGAATGACGGAGACTCTGTGTTCCGTTTGTTTTACGACACAGTAAAAGGAGGCGACTACCGGGCAAGGGAAGCTAATGTGCATCGCCTGGCGGAAGTTAGTGTGAACATCATCGATCAGTGCGTGGCACAGGGTGTGCCTTTTGCCAGGGAATACGGCGGATTGCTCAACAACCGCTCTTTTGGTGGTACACAGGTAAAAAGGACCTTTTATGCGGCCGGGCAAACTGGTCAGCAATTATTGATAGGCGCCTACCAGGCGCTGGAGCGTCAGGTGGCATTAGGAAATGTGACCATGTACAGCCGTCATGAAATGCTGGATGTGGTAATGATAGATGGAAAGGCAAGAGGCATTATTGCCCGCAACCTGGTGAATGGAGAACTGGAAAGACATTTTGGTCATGCCGTATTATTATGCACCGGTGGATATGGTAATGTATTCTATCTCTCCACCAATGCAATGGGCAGCAATGTAACAGCAGCCTGGAAAGCACATAAGAAAGGTGCCACCTTTGCTAACCCCTGCTTCACACAAATCCACCCCACTTGCATCCCGGTAAGCGGCGACCATCAGTCGAAACTCACATTGATGTCTGAATCGTTAAGAAATGACGGTCGGATATGGGTGCCCAAACAAAAAGGCGACAAGCGAAAAGCAAATGATATTCCTGAGGAAGAAAGAGATTATTACCTCGAACGCCGTTATCCCGCATTTGGAAATTTGGTGCCGCGGGACGTAGCATCAAGAGCTGCCAAAGAAAGATGTGATGCGGGTTATGGCGTAGGAACTACTGGCCAGGCCGTGTATTTAGATTTTAAATATAACCTGATAAACAAATACGGTAAAACTGAAGCAGGAAAATTAGGAATTGAAAACCCGGATATAGAAACATTGATGCGGTTGGGCAAAGAAGTGGTGAAAGAAGAGTACGGCAACCTGTTTGACATGTATGAAAAGATAACCGGCGAAAATCCCTATGAAGTGCCGATGCGGATCTACCCGGCGGTGCACTATACGATGGGCGGCCTGTGGGTGGATTATGAGTTAATGACGAATATAAAAGGGTTGTACTGCCTGGGTGAAGCAAACTTTAGCGACCACGGGGCTAACCGTCTCGGTGCGTCTGCTTTGATGCAGGGCCTGGCTGACGGATATTTTGTAATACCCTACACCATCGGTAATTATTTGGCTGATGAGATTGCCACCAAACCTATACCTACAACCCATGAAGCCTTTGAGCAAACAGAGAAAGCCGTGGCTGACAGGATCAACACATTAATGAATATTAAGGGAAAGCAAACGGTGGAGAGTTTTCATAAGCGCTTAGGTAAGATCATCTGGGAATATTGCGGTATGTCACGCAATGCAGCCGGATTGACACATGCCATAGCAGAAGTGCAGGCATTGAAAAAAGAATTCTGGAGCGATGTAAAAATACCCGGCGACATCAATGAAATGAACCCTGAACTGGATAAAGCTGGCCGGGTGGCTGATTTTATTGAGTTGGGAGAATTGATGTGTAAAGACGCCCTTAACAGAAATGAAAGCTGCGGTGGTCACTTCCGGGAGGAAAGCCAGACCGCAGAAGGCGAAGCAGAAAGAAAGGATGATGAATTTGCTTATGTGGCGGCTTGGGAATATAAAGGAGAGAGCGACTGGCAATTACATAAAGAGCAATTGAATTTTGAAGTGGCTAAGCCGACGCAACGTTCTTATAAATAGAAGCTAAGGATGTTGTTGTAGATAACTCATTTGATATTTTGCTGTATATAAAATTGTTTGTTGACGGACGTGTGACTCATTTTCACACTTCCATATTTATCACATTTACACATTTTGTAGTTTATGGAACATTACATGATGAATCTCACGCTAAAAGTCTGGAGGCAGAAGAACAAAGACAGTAAAGGCGCTTTCGAAACCTACCCCGTGAAAAACATCTCTTCCGAAATGTCTTTTCTCGAAATGATTGACGTACTGAACGAAGAGTTGATCCGGGAGGGTAAAGATCCCATCGCATTCGACCATGATTGCCGCGAAGGTATTTGTGGAGCCTGCTCCATGTATATCAATGGCCGACCGCATGGACCCTGGCAACAAAATACCACCTGCCAGCTCCACATGAGGGCTTATAAAGATGGAGATACTATTGTAGTGGAACCTTGGAGGGCCAATGCATTCCCGGTATTGAAAGACCTGGTGGTGGACCGTTCTTCTTTCGACCGTATCATACAGGCCGGTGGCTACATCTCTGTCAATACCGGCAGTGCCGTAGATGCCAATGCAGTACCCGTAGAAAAAGATAATGCCGATGCGGCCTTTGCAGCAGCGGCATGTATTGGTTGCGGCGCTTGTGTAGCCGCTTGTAAAAACTCATCAGCGCTGTTGTTTGTATCCGCTAAAGTGTCTCACCTGGCTTTGTTGCCGCAAGGCGGACCTGAAAGGAAATCAAGAGCCATGAACATGGTGGCACAAATGGATAAAGAAGGCTTTGGATCCTGTACCAATACCGGGGCTTGCGAAGCAGTATGCCCCAAAGGAATTTCTATTGAAAATATTGCCCGGTTGAACAGGGAGTACATGATGGCAGGGGCCGGGTCTGATAAATAAATGGCGAACAGCTAAAGAGAAAGGTCCATTGGTTGCAATGGGCCTTTTTTATTGTCAAAACGACAACGTGGCTTTCAGGAAGGCGGCCCACAAGGGATCAGTATCGGTTTCTTTCATCAGTAATATACCGGGCCCTATAGATAGTTTACTGGACAAGTTATAATTCAGGTCCAGCCTGCCGCCGAGATTAAACCGGGTATTGCCGTCGTACATACCAATAGCAGGCCCGCCGGTCAATGCAAAGGATATTTTAGGAGAGGGGATGAACAACGCCCCCGCAAAAGCATGAATAAAGAAATAGCCAGGATAGGTATAAGAATAGCCACTGACCGTTTCCTTTTTGCCCAGGTAATAAGCCACACCGCCATTATAGGTAAAAGCGATCTTCAGTTTGGAGAATAAAGAAACCGTATGGTAAGAAGGGGTTATGCTTATCCCAAGCCCTGCAACATGAGTGGAAGAAAAATCGCCAACCGGCACCTGTACACCTGCTGAAACAGCGATCCTTAAATCCTTGCGGGAGGCTGTTCTCGCCGTATCGGATTGGGCTATTGCAGAAACGAAAAGGAAATTGATACATACAAAAAGCAAACCTCCTTTCATACACATTTAATAAACGCTTCAGTAGTTATTTCCGCACGATGACAAAGGTACCTTTCAGATCATGCTTTTGATTGTTACGGGTGTCAGTAGCATTGATCACCCAGGCATACACACCGCTGTCTTGCGGCACCCCGTTCAGCTTACCATTCCAGCCAAGGCCTTTTTCAGTGGTTTCAAATATCTTTTGCCCCCAGCGGTTATAGATCACAAAACGTTGCAACGTAAATTCTTTGGTAATGATAGGTCGTACCAGGTCATTCAGTCCGTCATTATTAGGCGTAAATCCTGTCGGCATATAAATACCTGGCAGCGGCCGTAGCTTTATAGATACATAACCTGAATCAACACAGCCCGCATCATTGCGCACCACCACTTTATACTTGATGTTGTTGCCCGGAGTGGCAACAGGATTAGCGATCGTACTGTCAGAAAGCCATTTGTTAGGACTCCAGGCAAACGTATTGCCTCCGCCGGTCACATTCAGTTGCACACTCTGTCCCGCATCTATTTCCTGGTCTGGTGAGGGAAGTATATTCAATACCTGCAGGTTAATCGGTTGAGAAAAAGAACGGTTCAGACAGGGCGTGGAAGTAAGCACATCCAGCCGCACATTAAATACGCCGGACGTAGCATAACTATGTACTGGGTTCGTGGCCGAAGAAGTATTGCCATCATCAAAGGTCCACAGGTAACTTACCGTGGCAGTATCAGGAAAGATGGTGGAAAGGTTAGTAAAGCGAACATACCCCGAATCGCATTTGGAAGTAAAGTCAAAAGCTGCCGTGGCGGCAAGTCCACCCGGAACCAGCACCTTCGACCGCTCAATATACCCGCAACCACTGTTGGATTTGATCTTCACTTTAACCGTATACGATTGTCCGGCCGGAGTAAACGTATGCAGCGGGTTTTGCCCCGTAGCAGTATTACCATCACCAAAATCCCAATCCCAGGTTATCGTGCCGGACATAGAAGTAACACCATTGAACTGTACCGTACCGGTACAACTGTCAACAATAGTATAATTGAATCCATTCGTGGGATTAGCAGACACATCATTGATATAGGCAGGCAGAGAAAGATAGGAACCACCGGGACTGATGGACACCTGGTCTTTTACATAATTACAACCCGTGCCTTTTACCGTTGGCTTATTGATAGTACTCAATGAAGTACCGATCTGGGCCAGGTATATCTTTCCATCAGGTGCCAGTTGAATACCATAATAACCAGAACCGGGAGTAGGGATAGTAACCTTCGAAGCCACAATAGCAGCCGTGGTGGCTAATCGTGGTTCCACCTGTTCAATGGTTTTACCACCGGGATTGGTCAGGTAAAGCAATTTGGAATCAGGAGAATATTCACAGGAAACGATCCTCGCATTCGGTAGCACCACTTGCATCGCATTGGAGATAACGCCGGTGGCATTATCAAAATCAAACAACTGGAAAAAATTCGGCGCCAGTACGATCACATCCGGTTCAGGAAAATGGGTCTGGCACATTTGTTTGGCATCAGGACTTATTTTCAGCATACCATTATTCGTGGAAAAATGCTGGTCCATCACTATGCCTACAGACGATACAACAGGCACTGGTTGCAGGCCGCTGCAGTTCAACAGCCAGGCCCGGAAGATATTGGAGTTGTTATCGTTAGTGATCAGCCACACATCCGTGCCGTTGGCATGCCGGGCGGCCACCAGTCGTTCACTGCAGGAGGCAAAGAGTGAAACATTCTTGGTGATCACCTCGCCGTTGCCATTATCCCTTTTAATGTTTACAATGGAATAATTATACCCGTTGGCAAAAGAGTTTTCAATAGCATCAGTGGTAAAAATGTAAAAAAGGCTGTCATTGCCCGGCATCGGAACTATTACACAGGCCTGTACAGAAGAGATATTTCCCTTCAGCCCGTCGCCGTTCAGCATCACCTGGTGTAGGCGGTTGTACACCGTCACCCCGTTGGAATAAAAAAGCAGGCTGCCATCGCTGCCGCAGATGCTGCTGCAGCCTTCATTAGTATCCATGGCGCCATCCGCCAAAACCGATGGAACTGGCTGACTTCCATTGGTATTAAAGTCAAGCCCGGCATGACGACCGAAGTACCAGATATTGTTTTGTTGAGAAAAAATATAGGGGGCCAGTAGTAATCCGGCGAGTAATATTAATACGTTTCTATACATTGAATGGGTTACAAGTGTGTTCAAACCTGACAGGTGTTCAAAATTGCTGCTTTTTTACCGTAATTAACAGCATAGGATAACTTTTGTGCAATAAAAAGAACGATTTTTACGATTTTTAGTTAAACTCACTGCAATTGAGCTGGTTATGCAGAATTCTATGTGTTGTTATTGTCTCACTATCCGGCCTTCCGAGCAGTGCACAAATACCGCTATCCAATAACGGCCAGCCCAACCTTCGCCAGCGGGTTTTTAAAGTAAATGCCGACAGCCTCCTGCTTGATACGGTAAGCATCGTGCCAAACTCTTTTTCTGTTGCCTACATTCCCGCCGCAGATTACCGGCTTGATTATGTAAATGCAAAATTGTACTGGAAAAAAAGACCCGCAGCCGACAGTGTACTCATCACCTACCGGGTATTTCCCTTTCGCCTTAGCGCCAGCACCCAGCGGCTCAGCTATGATAGTGTGATCAGTAAATTCTATGTAAAACCATTTGAATTCAACAATGGCCTTACCAGGGAGCAGCGGGGCGCCTTTGATT
>CALSAT010000098.1:0-10276 GCA_943372905.1 Bacteroides fragilis
TTGCTCTACCGGTACGGTCTTCTTCACAATGCGTGGATCATTATTATGCATGCCGTCAATATCTGTCCATATCTCACACACCGATGCACTGATGGCAGCGGCAATCAAAGAAGCACTGTAATCACTGCCACCCCTTTTCAGGTTATCCACTTCACCCCTGGCGTTGCGGCAGATATATCCTTGTGTAACAAATAATTTTTTATCGCTGTGTTGTTTCAGGATTTGTGAAAGCTTCACTTTGATGCTGCCGATCTGTGGCTCATCATAAGTGTCGATGGTCATAAACTCCAGGGCTGGCAGCAGCAAGTGGTTGATGCCCTGTTCTTCGAGGTACACAGAGAATAATTTGGTGGAGAGCAGTTCGCCTTGTGCCAGAATATCTTTGCTCAGTGCTTCACTGAAAGAGATACGAAGTATGATATTCAGGAATTCAAAATGCTCAGCAATTACAGCCCTGGCTTTTGCAATTGTTTCAGGTTGCTTTACCAAATGACTGACAAAATCCTCGTAATGTGCCTCCAGCTTATCAATGGCCTGCTTCGCACCATTTCGGTCACCTTTGGAGATCAGTTCGCCGATCTCCACCAAGGCGTTAGTAGTGCCTGATAAGGCCGATAATACCACAATAGTGGGCTCTGTTTCTTTGGCAACCAGCCCCGCAATATGGTGCATTCTTTCCGGCCTGCCCACACTGGTGCCGCCAAACTTCATTACTTTCATTTTGTTCCCCCCTCCCGAGATTTTTTATGGATTGAAATAATCAGCAAGCAAGGCGGCAAAGATAAGTCATATGAAAATATCATGCACAACTGTCCGAGATAACAGTTAATATTATTGGCAACAAAAACAGTTCCCTAATCAGGATACAGGCTATTATAGCATTTTGTAAAAATAGAAAAACTTCAGGCCGTTGTTATCTCTTACTATTTTGGGCAAGTCGGTAGGTCCGTATTGGTAGGTGAATAATTCTAAATACGTCCCCACATTATTTACCTCACTGATTTCATTGTTCATACTCTTGTTGGAAAGTGGTGCCACCCCAATACCTGATAAATAAAACTGATTGAATGGCGCCGGATACGGGATAGCGATCGGTCGCAAAGGATTGGGCTTGTTATCGTACATCACATTCATAGAAGTAACTGTCCAGCCACCACCCGGCAGCCATAACGAATCCACTTCTTTGGTTAGGTTGCCATTTTGATAGGTCAGGTTTATGTAAGCGGTATCAATAATCTGTCCACCCATCCCATTATTAATCTTATGAAATACTTTGTAGCGGTTCTCACTTAACTTATTGAATTCTGCTACTACATAGTCAGGGGCAGAAAAGAAGGAATCTCTTGCTACCATTCCACCGGAATAGGTGAGAAAAGAAGTGTCGTAATCAGTCGTTCCTCCTGCAATATCTGTATACTTAGAAAACAATTTAGCGGGCAATGTATCTGCCCCTGTATACTGATACCTTATTTCTTCATCTGCATTAAAGCGACCGGCGCCGCTTACTCCCGGATTATAATACACACTATGGAAAGTGATCAACCGGCCTGAGCCATCATAAAGAAATTCAATGGTCTGTGCGGTATCCAATCCGGAGGCAAAAGTAGTAGTATCCAATACCACGATACGGGAAATAGAACTATCAGTAAAACTTTCAGGGGTCAACGTACCATCCACTTCTCGTTGACAGGAAGTAAAACCGAACAACATTAGTAATACAATACATCCGCCAAATAATAATTTCATAGATATAATTTAAAGTTTAAAATCTATCGAAAATTTCTCCCCTAACCCCTTCAAATCTGCCACCACCGCATCTAACAGCGGAATTCCATGCAGCATTCTTTCCGCTTCATACTCCCTTTCCGGATCGCCGGGCACCAATACTTTCTCTTCACCCGGAATGGTTTGGCAGGCACGGAATCCCTGTATCCAATGGTCCATACTTTTCTTGAAATCATCCGCCGGACGAAACGCATCTATCCGCATCGCTCCCAAAAAATGACCGATGCCCCTGCCCGGTTGCTGTGCCGGCATGGGCACATAGGCCGGAAACGGCGGCACCCAGGGCGCATAGTTGGCACCGCTTAATAAAGCAGAAAATATATCTACGATAGCGCCAAGCGCATAGCCTTTATGACTGCCATGCTCCCTGTCGCCACCCAATGGCAGCAAAGCACCGCCTGTCTTTAGCGCATGAGGATCGTTGGAAGGATTGCCATCCTTATCCTGTACCCAGCCGTTAGGTGTTTGCAAATTTTTACGCTGTAATATCTCCAGTTTGCCATTGGCTGCCGTGGTCGTGGCCAGGTCAGCTACAAAAGGCGGTTCCGCACCTGCGGGGGCCGCTACACAAATGGGATTGGTACCAAGCATTTTATCAATAGAAAAAGTAGGGGCTACCAGCGGACTCGCATTCGTCATCGCAATACCGATCATATCATGTTCCAGCGCCATCATGGCATGATGGGCAGCTATGCCAAAGTGATTACTGTTTTGCACACTTACCCAGCCGGTACCCACGTTCTTTGCTTTCTCCATCGCAATTTGCATGGCAAAAGGAGCCACTACCAGTCCTAAACCACTGTCGCCATCCACCACAGCAGTGGAGGGTGTTTCATGGATCACTTTTATATCCGGAATGGCATTTACCCTTTTTACCTCCCACAATCTTACATAGCCGCTTAGGCGTGCCACACCGTGAGAGTCTATACCACGCAGATCAGCAGACAATAATGACCTGGTAGCCGTTTCTGCATGCTCATCACTGCAACCAATTTTTTGGAACACCGCTTTTGTAAAATCTGCTAATTGCTGGTAGGAAAATAATTGTGCTGGCATGACGCAAAGAAACAATATTTATAATGAAAAATGCCCCCGCTAACCGGAGGCATTGGTTGTAGAAAGTATTCCTGCTGGTAAGCAGGTAATGGTTCATTAAAAAGGAAGATCATCTACTGGTTCGGTAATCTCACTGGGCGAAGGGGTGCTGTTGCTGTATGAAGGCGATGGCGAAGATGAGTTGGCTGTTGCAGAAGGCTGATAAGAAGACCCACCCGCTGTTTCACCACGGCCACCCAATAGCTGTACCTCTCTTACCCGAAGCGATAAAGAAGAACCGGGGGTGCCATCATTCCGCTGAAAAGATCTTGCTTCAGGTTGTCCTTCCACAAATACCTGCTTGCCTTTGGTAAGGTACTGTGCCACTGCGGTGCGGTCTGTCCAGTAAGCGCAATCTACCCAGGTTGTTTTCTCCTGCAGGTTGCCCTGACTGTCTTTGTACTTTTCAGTATGTGCCACTGTAAAGTTGATCACATTTTTACCATTCACCGTGTTCACCACGCAATCTTTGCCAAGGTTGCCGATAACTTGCATTTTAATCATAGTGCTCGTTTTAAAAGTTCGTAAATAATTATTAAGGAAAGGCAAGATACTATTTTTTACGGGCCGAAATGGCAACAGCCGGCTGATAGTTCTTCACATCACATTCACGGACTGCTATCTGGGTACTGGTTCTTCTTCTTCAAACTGAAATGAAGGAGCCCCGCTTTGGCCGGATAATAATTGCCGTTTGCTGCAGTATAAATAACCAAGTACTGCCAATAATAAAAGAACCAGTGGAATAGATAGTAAGGCGGTACGAAGTGAGATCTTTTCCTGATAATACAAACGGTCCAGCCATTGGTGCCCCAGGTTATACACGATAAAAAATAAAGTGCCGGCCACCAGTACCGGAATGATGATATGGACCCGCCGGAATACGATACCGGTAAAAATACCCAGCGGATAATACAGCAACACAATAAAAGGAAACAAAATAATAGAGCCAATGGCAAAATCTAACCGGTGAACCTTACTGCCCCAGGGTGCCGCATACTCTCCGGGATTATTTTCCTGGCCAACTTCAGCACTTTTAGCCTGCTGCCTCAATCGTATCAGTTGTGAAAGATTATTCAACTCTGGCGATAAATAAAATTCGTTCGTCCGGTTTTTCCCGGAATAATAATCTTCGGCCGTTCTTGAATAAATAATACCCGATAACATGCTCAGTGATTTTCGCTGGTACCCGGCCTGTATAAATCCGGCATATACAAAACAACCCGATGCCACTATGACCAGCACCAGCAAATTAATGGTGGCGAACGGCCTGAATGCAGGTAGTCTTTTCCGGTAAGAATAATGTGCATAGCAACAGGTGCCAACGAAAAAAGCGAATAGAAAAGTAAATAATACCCATGCCCCCATTACCTGTGCCATAAACCATTCCATCTTCAAACGCATCGGCAACCCTTTATTCTTAAAATCATCAACGTAATACTTGTTGAGCTGCCAGATAAAATAACTGATATAGCCTAACCATACTATGAGCAGGGGAATAAAAAATTGTCGTTTAAAAATAAATGTCATGCTGTTGTTATTCCGTTCTTCCGCTTGCCGCATCTATCATCCTTCCAAAGAAGATGGCATTTAAAAATAATTTGCTGCCGCCCAGCCAGAAAGCCCGGAAGTTGGGATTGTCTGCAATATTGATCACCCGGCCACTGCCTACTGTATTCACAATAACCGCCGCAGAGTTTTTGATCGCCTCCCCGTTCTCTTTACTCACCCATCCGCTTTGCAATGGCTTACTGCCATAATAAAAAGGAGTAGCATAAGGGTTCTTGCTTTTTTCCATGAACACCTTATTGCCTTTGAAAAGGCTTATCGTATTTTGATTATACCCATACGCCAGCGGATGAGTAAGATCCGCATCAGCGCCAAAAATGGCCCCGGAAACTTGCTGTGCGCCATCTATTTGTTCTCTTTCCGTATAAGCAAGTTTTTGAGTGCTGTCCACTGCGGCTTTTGCTTTCTTGAACTTCACATCGGTGATGCCGCTTTGCGAAGCCCAGCTTACAGCTTCTTCCATTACTATCAGTGTGCCGCCCGCCTGCACCCATGTTTTCAGTTTTTCCTTATTCAGTTCGGTATAGGTGCCGCCCACCATTATGATGGTGTTATACTTTGTCAGGTCAACCCGGTTGAAAACAGACTGTTCCAGGTGAGTGCAGGCAATGCTCATCCGCTGATCGAGCAAATGCCAGACTTCACCAGCATCCGTAGCGTTCGTACCTGCACCAACTATCATGGCGATAGAGGGCTTGGTGACCGTCATAAACTTACTGCTGCCCAGATCGATGCCATTAATAGAATTGCCGGATGCAAGGGCTACTGTTTTTAGCCGGTACTTCTCCGTAATAGCGCTAAGCTTTACCATCACCGTTTCACTGTTGTCAGCTTGTAACTGTACCGGAAGAAGGAGTGTTCCCCGGTTGAAAGACTCGTTCTTCTCGTTCACCTGTATATCAAAATTACCGGTAGCCACTTTCACCAGCAGGCCCGCATGTAACAATTCGTTCAGCGCCGCAGGCGCATATAGTTCATCCCATCTTATCAAATAGGCGTAATTACTTTTTCCTCCCTCTACCTTCTGCTTAGGTGCAGGTAACACATCCACCCTGGCCCCGGTAGCAAAAGAAGGCGTGGTGATAGCCTCATACGGTAAGCCAAAAGCAAGAGGCATCGTCCACGAAGTAATATCGTAAAACAAACTGTCCCTGAACTCAGACGTTCTTTCAAAAATGGCCCTGATCAGTGTATGCTGGGGCTGATCCAATGACACCATATAAGCCGATTTCTTTTCAAACACGCCGTCTTTCCAGGTATCGGGCAAATAGCGAAGATCCACCTGGTGCCTTCTCAGCATCTCAACGAAATGAAAGGTTTTAGCCAGGTCATTTTTATCGCCAAACACATAGCCTTTTACCGGGTAAGCCGCTGCTTTAGCAGCAGACTGGTGGTAGAAATCCCGCTGAAATTCAAGAAATTCTTTGCGAAGTTGTTTCGCCCCTTCTAATGTAGATAAAGCGGTTACAAACTGGTTCCGTATGGTAAAAGGAAAAGTAAGTAAGCCATTATTGGTTTCCTGTGCATGGCCCCGGCTGCTCGCCTGTTCAAACAGAATCCCTATCGCTCCATTTATATCAGGGTAGGTGGAGCCCTTGCCATAATAAAAATCATCGTAGTTCTCTTTGGTAAAATACAGCGAGCCGATACGGTCAAGGTTTTTCGCATGATACTTACCCAGCTTCGCCGTCAGTTCCTGGTTGCGGGCCGGTGTCAGTGGGTTTACTCGGGATGGCACACCCGGTTGAAAAAAGAAGCTGGCATTGCTTCCCTGCTCATGATGATCGGTGAGGATATTCGGCTTCCACCGGTGATACCAGTGCAGCCGGTTCTGACTTTCCACATGCACAGCAGGCAGCCAGTCACGGTTCAGGTCAAACCAGTAATGGTTAAAACGGCCACCCGGCCACACTTCATTAAATTCCCTCGAATTTGGATCGCTTACCAGGTGCTTGCTCCTGTGTTGGTTCGCCCAGGTGGAAAAACGCTGTAGTCCGTCAGGGTTAAACGAAGGATCAAATAGTATCACCACATTATCCAGCAATTCATCAATGTCCCTGCCCTGTGCTGCAGCCAGGTAATAAGCGGTGAGCAGGCTGGCATTGGCCCCGCTGGGCTCATTGCCATGAATAGAGTGCCCGATCCATACCACGATGGGCATGTTCTCAATGTTGACGCCCGCTGATTGTGCAGGATCGCTCAGTTTGATATGCTGCTGTCTTATTTCTTCCAATCGCTGGTGGTTCCTGGCAGAGGTGATGATAAGGAGTACCTGCGGGCGGCTCTCGTAGGTAAGTCCCATCGTTTCCAGTTTCACCCGTTGCGGGGTGGCGGTCGCAATCGCTTTCATATAGTTCACCAGGCGGTCATGAGTAATATGCCACTCCCCCACTTCGTGATAGATCACATCTTTCGGTGTAGGTATATAGGGGTCGTAGCTAACACTGTCGGGCAGGAAATACTTCAGGTCCTGCGCAAAAAGAGAATAATATGTGGCGAACAGCGAACATAGTACAATCAATAGCTTCTTCATAGCTGCAGTTGGTTTGATAAGGGAAGATAGCCAAAAAATCTGCTGCTACCCGTCCAAGGGTTTTGAACCCCTTGGATGGTTCGCAACAGCAACCCGTTCCAGCCGAAGCCATGCAGCCCCACACCATTGCCAAAAATTTCAGGTAGGTGTTGGAGCCAACGAAGGAAGTCGTTTATGTTGAGGTGCCTGAGTTGTTGTATAGAAGAGGTAAAATAAATCCTTATAAAGAATCTAATTACTAATCGATGTCGCTTCATCCAAGGGTTTTAAATCCCTTGGATGGTTTGCAACAGCAACATGTTCCCCTCCGAAGCCATGAAGGCCCATACATTGCCAAAAATTTCAGGGAAGTATTAGAACCGACAAAGGAAGTCGTTTATGTGGAGGTGCCAGAGCTGTTGTATAGAAGATGTAAGACAAATCCTTATAAAGAATCTGATTACTAACCGATGTCGCTTCCATCCAAGCGTTCTACCCCCCGTATGGTTTGCAACATGATTTCTAAGGAATGATTAACTTACCATTCCACTTATATCTTCGCAAGAAACTGCAGATACGAGACTCCTCAAAGAGAAATACGAAAATTAGTCACACCAACCACTCAAACAGTCGGGATACCAAACATAAACATATAGTGCATTTAAATTTATACAGCCCCTAGTAAGCAAACTGTTTTTTTTCATAAGTACTATCATTAGAAATGAAAATGAACAATCTCGAATATTTATCATCTAAATACTAACTATAAATCATATTTGGCAAAAAAATCAATCAATCCCAATTCCTCGCTTGATTCCGATAATACAACACTTGTTGCTTCCATTTTCAACTGATCAGTTTCTTCCTCCACGATGTGACCATCAATCGTAATAAACTCATCCAATGAAACTTTCGTATCACCAGGTTTCAATCTTTGACAAAATCTCTCATATCGAAGTTGTTGCAATGCATCAATAAAAACCAATTCATAATTCTTGCTACGCTTCTTTAGCTCTTCCCAAATAACTTTATGGCGTATTCCTTCAACAATAATTCTATCTGTACCGGCATTTGAAAAAAGCAGTACATTATTCAAAAAGACTTGATGATTCTCTTTAATCATTTTGTCTCCTAGAAATTGAAGTGAAGGGCGATTAATTGGCAATTCATTGAGTAAACTATAATCTACCAAGTATTTCCCGAAAGAAACAATTGGCCACCCATATTTTCCAGATAATCGCTTTGAAAATGTGGATTTTCCACTAGAAATTTTTCCGGTAACCCCAATAACAAGATTAATCATACTATTCATTTTTAAACTCAAACAAAGTATCCTTGAAACTTGTCAACAATACCGACCAAGCCGTACGATCAGCTTTACTTGTTTCGGAAACGCACTTTCTGACCTTATCAATAAAAATCAGGCTTAGATAATTGGCACTGGATTTATTACTAAAAAAATCTGGGTCTACATGCCATCCTATCTTTTTCCCATATTGTTGCTCAATTTGAGAAAGTCTTTCCTGTGTTAAATTAGAAAAGTATAGAGTTTCTCCCGCCAGAAAAACTCCCTCAATATTTCCACCTGATTTTTTTATTATTATAATATCTCCTTTACGCACCCTTGAGAATGGCGCAACGTTATTGATTGAAAATCTCGATTCAATCTCCTTCTCACCACTAAATATCATTGTAAGAAATGGTTCATTAAAAACAGCTAAGTGAATAGAACCTCTATTTTCGTGAATTGCTCCATCTAAAATCAAAGACCACTCCGGATCATTTTGCAAAATCCTAATTAGATCGTTAATCAGTTTGTCTTTCCATTTCATAATAAATCCAATCTAAGTAATTATCAAATTCCTTCTTTTCAAGTTTTGCAATTAACTGCAAAAACTCAAAAGTAAGCCTTTCGTTATCAGATTCAGGGCGGCCATTTAAAGCAACATCAACACAGCTCAAGAATGCTTCTGGATTATTAACCTTATAAATCCGATTTCCTGAACTCCAAACATTTGCTTGCGCCCGAATTGGTGTCCTTGAGCTAACGGAGGGTAAAATATCTCCGGAAACAAGACTTTCAATCTCTAGCTCATTTTTTCTATCTTTCAACTCTTCAGTTGTCATTTTAATTCGAATACGCACTGATTTATACTCTCTCTCTACCCATTTTTCTACACTTAACTCATTTTTAGGTCTAAGTTGGGTGGAGTCGTTTACTTTTCTAAAGAGTACAAAATCTCCTTTCCTCCAAAAGGGCAATATGCTACTCACACCAGCTGATCGCAAGGCGTTAAATTCAAAAAAAGGCATAGCATAATGCAGCTGCTGAGGTTCGAGAATTTCCAGACACAAGCCTAATTGCTCACAAAAAGAAAATAGTTTGGTCCGTTCGTTTAATATAGTGGGGCGTGTATTTATGGGCGGAAGACTTATCGCTACAAATCCCCCAATAGGAATACTGTTTGCTGCAAGCCACATAAACTGAGAGAAATGAGGAGCATACCAAGGC
Organism: Bacteroides fragilis; assembly: GCA_943372905.1. Taxonomy (GTDB): domain Bacteria; phylum Bacteroidota; class Bacteroidia; order Chitinophagales; family Chitinophagaceae; genus JJ008. Next base: position 9,471 of record CALSAT010000098.1, read on the forward strand.
GGGTCCATAACAACGCAAAAATGAGGTGCAATTAATTTTGGATCTAGTAAGAATATATCTGCATCAATAATTTTAAATCGTCTTGAATCCGTTATGACACTTTGAAGACCATTCAAAATTGGTTTATTTCTTTCAATCAATGTCACGGAATTGCTGATGTCTTTCGCAATAGCCGTGGCAAACAATGTAGGCATCCCTAAAAAAAGCATAGGATCGTCAGGTTCGACAAATCTTTGAATACGTGCCATTAACCTGTTTAAACTTTCTGTTGAATTTCGCCATTCAAAATCTAAAGGATGTGGTGTCTTGAGAAAACCAAAGTACCCCATGTACTTTTCAAGGAAAAAAGTGTGTTCTACCGGATAAAGGCTCAAGTTTTCGGCGATAGGAACTTGCTTTACCACCCAGCGTTCTTCCATCTGTACTAAGTACCCAGCATTCTGCATTTCGTTTAGTAAGGTCAAGGTTTCGACTGGATCAAGCCCATGGAGGCTTTTTGATAAAAATTCAAAAGACCTCGGCTGTTTACAAAGTCTGATAATAACTGATTCAGCAAATTTGGTAGCCATCACAATAGATTAGTTTTATACTTCAGTAATGGGTTTGCTTATTTGTTCGGAGGAGAACCGCTTTTTAATTTCTCTTTCCCAAACTTGTATCGCCAAGGATTGTCCATGCAATAAGTCATCTTTATGATTGTTACTTCGAGCTTTAGAAGGACTAAACTCTGCTATTCGTAGGGGTACAATTCTTAAAGGGTATGTGTCTCGGATTTTTTGAATTCTGTCAAGAAATAGGGGGATGTG
>CALSAT010000099.1:0-10254 GCA_943372905.1 Bacteroides fragilis
CCTCTTCAATGTTTATCGGCTCCTTTGGCTTTCTAAAAAATTTAAATTTGCTGCAATGGAATATTTTAGTTTCCGGGTTTGATATTTCTGACCCTGTAACTATTAAGGCAGAATGACTTGCAATTACTATCCTAGGTTGATAAAAGTGAAACAAGTCAGTCAATATCCTCACATACTCCTTCTGCCAGGACGGATGCAAGCTATTCTCAGGCTCGTCAATTAATATTGCAGAGTCATCATTTATCATTGTTGAGATATAAATAACAGAACTAATAAAACTTAATTCTCCTGAGCTCGCCTCCAAGAGTTGAATTACGACCCCTTTCTTTCTTAAGTAGATTTCAAATGAATCAATAACACCTAGCTTTTTCAAAACTTCTTCCCATTTAAGAAGGCCCAAAAGAGACGCACGATTAATTTCGAAAAAAGAAAAATCTGTCAACTGGAGCCACACTATAGGTTCAAATGCGATTGAATCCAACTTCAAGATCAAAGCTCGGATTTCCTGAACCTCTGTTTCACTTAAATACTTATGGTAGTTGTCATCCAAACGTATTGTATTGTCAAATTTTTCAACACTTAGGTATTTACTTTCTATTCCGACAACTGGATCATACCCTATGTAATTCAACGCATCGGAAACACTCTTAAACCTGGTAAGTTCAGAATTTGGTATGTTAATAAGAGCATTCTTAATTGCTCGCTTTACTTTCTTTCTACCTGACCTATCTCGCAAAAGATGCAGATTCTTACGGCTGTCGGGAAATTTGTCATGTATGGAATTTGAAATCGCAATTACTTGTTTCCCCTGATGTAAATATTCACGAGTCAACTCTCCAAGTAATTGGCTTTTGCCACTTCCATTTTCTCCAATAAGAACTGAAACATCACCCTCGCCACGGGTTCGCAGTAAAAGCTCCGACGGAATGCTTGATTTAGGAAAAAGTAGATTATCTGAAAATGCCATAAACTATACAATTGCTATTAAAGCGCTAGTTAAACTAAAAATAATTCTATTGATCCGTCGGTATATTTTTAACCCGACAGTATTCTTCAATTTCTGTATCATTTAAAAAATAGTCATCGCAAAATTCATCAAGCTCTTTCTCTGTTGCTCGATAATATCTTTCCTCTGCAGTCATAAGTTTTTCTGTATACTCGATAAATTTTTCAAACTCTTTATTAATCTTACAAAGTTTATCAATTGTCTTAAAATCCAAATCCCTGTATCTGGGCTGGTATAGAGTCTTACTTTGGTAAGGGTTAGCATTTAATTCAATTATTCCGATGCCAAAGGACTGATTTAACCGCTCCATTTCCTCAGCCAGGTTATCACTAAATTCATAGGCAACGAGGTAACCGTAGTTTGCCCAGCTTGAATTTGACACAGCCTGAAAAAAAGCTTTTTTTAACTCACTATCGCTATTAATTTCTTTCTTTATCTCATAAGAGCTTAATTTAAAAGTGTCCACTCTATTGATCGCTTTTAAAAAGTTCTGGCTTACTTTGGTCTGGAGGTTTAGGAATTTAATTCCCACAATATCAGGATGTGCCCAGGTTTGGTTATTATCCTTGCTTGATGTCGATTGCTCATGAAAAATTGTCTTAGCATATATTTTCTCATTTTTCAAAAAAGAGCTCAATAGTTTATGTAATGATCTTTCATCGTAGGTTTCCGTCTTAATGCTTTTCTTGTTACCCGTTTCAATATCAGATTCATCATATAATAAATCAATCCCCAAAATCAACTCATCTTTTGTAAGGTAATAAGAATAGGTGCCTCCGCTTTCCTTAATTCTTCTTATCCTGGCATCCCCATTCCTTATGAAATCCCCAAGTATCGCAGAAACTGTTGAAGCGGGAGTTCTGGAAGAGCCAAAATCATAGTATTTCTTCTCGATGATGTAATTGTACACCTCCAGGTAATTTGTAAGCTTGCCCAGTTCCTCCAAACTTTTTAATACAGACTCTTTTAATGTCATAACTTAGTTTTTTTGATTTACATTATAGCTCCCTATCCTCCCATCATCCCATTTATAAACGTCTCTACAAAATCCATAATCCGCTTTAATATTCTATCACCGGTGGTTTTTCGCTCCAAAACCGAAGGCTGCCCCCCTTTCAATAAACTCAATATCTCATCTCGTAAAGGTTGTCGTTCAGCATACAGGTAGTCTTCGATCAACGCCTGTGTAAGTTCCGGATCGAGGTTCTCATCCGCTACCAGTTTGTCAAATGCCTTTTGCTGTTCGTCATTCCAGAACCTTTCAAAGGCTTCGGGAATATCGGCCCCATCTTCCAGGAGCGGCATATTTTCTTTAATAAATTGTTCTATCAGTTCCCGCTTGCTGCGCAACGTTGCTTCTGTATTTAGCAGGTTGAATATCTCTTTCTCTGCGGCTGATACATCCTTCCGCACTTTCGACCGCAACCGTATCAGCAATTGTATGATATAGGCGACATTGATCTCATCCCGGTGTATCAATTCCAGTTCAAAATCCACATCTTCTAAAATAGATACCTTTTCCTTCTGATGATCACTCCTCACCTTATCATACAGATCGAGGTATTTGCTTTTATAATCTTCAAACAATTGCTCATCCATCCGTAAGTCTTCCCAGGAAAAATCAGCAAAGGCGGTCATGATATTCCTGATCCGTATCAGTTCACGGAATGCTTTTACAAATTCCAGCTCGTCATCCTCCGTTTCCAGTTCATTCACACTGTCCACCGTCGGAACTATCTCTTGCAATGTCGCAAAAGCTTCATTGAACTTAGCCACATAATCCTCATAAGGCTGCATGATGATCACTTCAATTGCTTCCTTATTACTAAAAAGCGTTATGGCTTCATCTGTAGCTGCCTTCAGATTCCGAAACACTACAATATTGCCCTGTGATTTCTGCTCATTCAGCACCCGGTTAGTCCTTGAATACGCCTGAATCAACCCATGATGTTTTACATTCTTGTCCACATAAAGCGTATTCACCTTTTTTGCATCAAAGCCGGTAAGAAACATATTTACCACCAGCAGGATGTCTATCCGGTTGGCTTCATTCTCCGGCTGCCGTTCCCGGTCTTTTATCTTTTTGGAAATATCATTGTAATAGTTGTAAAAGCTCTGGGTGTCTTTGGTGGAAAACCGGGTACCGTATTGCTCGTTATACTGTTCTATGTACTGGTCCAGTTTTTCACGGGCAGGACTGTATGTCTCATATCCCGGATCATCTTCTGCCACTTCGTTCAGATCCAGCAGGTCATAGTCCTCCTCCAGGCTTATCATCCCGTTTGCTTCGGGATCTTCTTCATTGGCTGTATAACTGAAAATGGTGGCTATCCGCAAATCATGTTCACCTGCTTCCTTTTTGCGCTGGAATAAATCATAATACCTCGTCAGGGTTTCCACGCTGTTTACACAAAACATGGCGGAGTATTCTTTATTATGCGTTTTGCGACGGTGATTGGCAATTATATAATCCACAATCTTCTCCAACCTTACAGGGGACTCCATCAATTCCTTCTTATCAATATCCTCTACTTCAATATCCACTTCCGTGGCGGTGTCTTTTCGCCGGTAACGACCGACATACTCAACAGAGAACTTCAGCACATTCTCATCACGGATGGCATCCGTTATCACATATTTATGAAGACAATCTCCAAAGAGTTCTTTGGTGGTACGTTTTCCCAGTTCATTCTTCACGGCATTATCTGCAAAGATGGGTGTGCCCGTAAAGCCAAACAACTGGGTATTGGTAAAGAACTTATTAATACGGTTATGCGTTTCCCCAAACTGGCTGCGGTGGCATTCATCAAAGATGAAAACGATCTTCTCCTGCCTGAACTTCTCCATCCGCGATAAGTAACGCTTTTTACTGATGGCATTATTCAGTTTCTGAATCGTGGTCACGATCAGTTTGGTGTCATCATTAAACTGTGCTACCAGGTCACGGGTATTTTCCGTAGCATCCACGCAGCCTTTCTTAAAGCTGTCGAATTCTTTATTGGTCTGGTAGTCCAGGTCTTTCCGGTCCACCACAAACACCACTTTCTTTACCTGCGGCAAATTCATGATCACCTGGCTGGCCTTAAAGGAGGTAAGCGTTTTACCACTCCCGGTGGTATGCCAGATATAGCCGTTCTTATCTGTATTCTTTACCCGGTCCACCAATGCTTCCACTGCATAGTATTGATAAGGCCGCAGTACCATCAGTATTTTAAAGGTCTCATTCAGCACAATGTATTTGCAGATCATTTTGCTGATATGGCAGGGCTCCAGGAATTCGCTGGTAAAGCCATTTAATATATTGGTGTATCTTTTGTTTTCCCGGTCTGTCCAGAAAAAGGTTTGCTTAAAGCTCTGGTGCCGGTTATTGGCATAGTACTTTGTATTGACGCCGTTGCTTATTACAAAAATCTGGATAAACTGAAAAAGGGCTGCCCCGGCCCCATACGTGTGCCGCTGGTAGCGGTTCGTTTGGTTGAAAGCCTCCTTCAATTCCAGCCCTCTTCGCTTTAATTCTATTTGTACCAGCGGCAGGCCATTTACCAGTAAGGTTACATCATAGCGGTTCTTGTATTTGCCTTCCATGCTTACCTGGTTGGTAACCTGGAACTGGTTCTGGCACCAATGCTCTGTCTGTATAAATTCAAAATACAGGTTGTCGCCATTGTCCCGCACGATATGTTGTTTCTCCCGCAATGTTTTCGCTTTTTCAAATACAGACCCCTTGCTGAGAATATTCTGCACTTTTTCAAATTCCTTCTCGCTGAACTGAATATTATTATGCTTCTCCAGTTGCTTCTTTAGGTTGGACAGCAGGTCTTTTTCGCTGTTTAGCAGCGTGTAAGTATAGCCAATCCTTTGCAGTTGGGCTATCAGTTGTTCTTCTAATATGGCTTCAGGTTGCCTGGACATCTTTATGGTATTGCCGGAGGTGATTTAAGATATGCTTTTCGTATGATAAGACAAACTGAATAACCTGGGCTGCTATCTCTTCCACCAGTTTGTCTTTTAATTCCACCGAATTGTTGATACGGGAAATTAAATTGTTGTTTCCAAAATTGATACACTCATCTTCAAACTTTACCTGGATCTCATTATACCAGTGCTTTACCGGGATAGCAGGAAATTCATCCGTAAAAGCATTGGAAGTGCCAGAATCATTAAATATTCCCACCATTAAATGACCACCTCCATTGCCCCAGCCATTAAAGGGCTCGACTCCGAAATAAAGAAATGGCTTTTTAAATTCTTTATGCCAAATCCAAATTTGGGCATACCTGCTTTCTATCTTAGCCCCTTTGGCAATTTCAAACTCCGCAGATAAGCTTTGTGTTAGCCTTTGTATTACCGCTTCTCTTACCTCATCAGCAATCGACAGTCTTACTTTTTCTACATTATCCTTTACATATATGGCAGTATCATAATTCTTGCGCAACAAATTAATCAACTCCTTTTCGTGCTGGTTGTCTGGTGTGCTGGTCATTTTCTTAATCAGGTTTAAATATTGTTTAATAGACTCACGCAGCATAGGGGCATCGGCTGCCTCTTTTAAACAAAGCGCCAGCCACTTGCTAATATGCTCCCTGTAAGAAAGCACGTAAAAGTCTTCATCCACCTTTTTGCTACCACTGCTTTCTTCCCAGGGCTCTTTCCCGTCCAGGGTAAGGTACAAGACGGTATTCTGCGCTGTGTTATAATTGCAGTAACGTTCCACCTGGGCATACTGGTCGCCCGCATATATCTTATTCTCAATGGCAACTGATCTGCCTGCTTTGTCACTTATTAAAATATCAATCCGGCCGCCGGTTTTTGCCGTATCATCCCGCTCCCCAATATGAAACTCCACCTGTACACAGGCTGTCTGTATATCAAGGCAGCTTTCTATTTCCACTACCTTCAGAAACAGCTCGAGGAATGCAGCTCCCTTTAAATGTGATCCCTCCGGGTTCAGCAGTTCTGCAATTAAAGCAGAGTGGGTGGCATTCTCTTTACACTCCATCCGCAGCACAGAAAAAATATTAAATTGCTCGCCTTTCAGTTTTTCCATTTGCTCCTGCTTCACCAGAATTGTTTTGACTGCTAAAAACAAGTTGGATATTTCTGAAAGGCTCACTGGTTGCTTTTCTGATATGGCCTGTGGTTGTACCGACATTTGTAGCCCGTTACTATTTAAAGAATTTACCAAATGCAAACCCAACACTAATCCCTACCAGGTGGGTCTTAAATACCTCCTTGTATTGTAATTCAAAATTCACAGAAGGCTTATCATCTTTATCTTTTAGCGATATAGGAACAGCAATTTTCCAGTTGCGGGCCCGCAAGTCGCCCGTAATAACTTCCCCCGACAAACTTATTCCTGCAATATCTTTCAGAAAGAAGAATACCAGTTCTCCTTTAAGGCTCTGGGCAAAATCCTTTTTAAATATACCTACATACGCATCCTTGCTATCTCCCACTGTCTGGTTGGTACCCCCCTGGTTCACGATTGTTTCAAACTTATAAGCCTTAAGGTCTTTTCTTATTATATTATTGGTATTAAAGGCCCCCAGGGAAGCAGTCGCATAAAAGGTTTGCCTGCCAGACCATTTTTGCATGCGTGTAAAAGATATGCTGGCGCTGAAATTGTAAAATTGCTCATCCGTAGTGGCAAATACTGCCGTAGAAGGCGATACCTTGTACTCCCGCTTGCCCGCAGGGATATATACTTCGGTGGTGATCCAACTGGAAACTATTGAATTGAACACTTTATTATCGGTGATAAATTTCTCCTCATCGGCAGCTATTTTCTCATACTCGGCCACATACTGATCATCTATTAGTTCTTGTTTCTCTGTGGCCGTCAGCGATGTTACATATTTAAGTTTGGCCTCCAGTTCGGTATTTTCATCCCTGTTAGCAACTGCAGCTGGTTCAGCAGCAGAATATTTTGCAAGATCGTCCGCATACTTTCTTTTAAGGTAGTTTGCCCGGTAATTATCTATCATCTTGCTGTGATCAGTGCCATATTTAATTTTCCCCGGCCGTATATAGGTGTATTTCAGGTTAAGCGCCAGTTCCGGGTTTAGCTTATCATCGGAAAGTATGGCGGAAAAATTATCCTCCAGGTCAGTCTTCAGGCCCACATTGAAAATATGCTTCAGCCGGGTGATCTTTTCCTTCCGAAATAAAAAATTATACCCTACAAACAGGGAGCCATCACCGGATTCCAGGATGGCATAATACTTTTGAAGGGAGATGTCTTTTGAACTGGACAGGTAGGTGCTGATGTTATTGGCGATAAACATATTCAGCATCTTGGGATTGTAGGCAAGTTTCTTCTTTTGGTCATCCGTCTTCCCGGTTTGCTCAGACTTGTTCAGGTCCGCTACATAATCAGCAAACACGCCGGCAATACTATTTACCGTTTTTTGTGCAGATATAATACCGGGTGCAAAACAGGCCGAAAGAATGGCCAGGGTGGTAAGGAAGAGTTTCATACGTGGCTATGTTTTGGTTAAAAATTAAATTATCTATACACTCACACAAACATTTTTTGCAGCAACCCTTTTTTCCATTCCATTGCTTTATCTATTTGCACCTGTGCCTTGTTTATTTTATTATCAAGGGCAGAAAGAAAATCTGCGATACGGGTTTGCTCATCTCTTTCAGGCAAAAAAAGAGTAAGCCCAGATAATCTTGTTGCAGATATGCTAAGAACCTTTGAACCCTGGGCAATCTTCATGATTTGCATTCTCAAAAATTCTGATTTCATTAAATGACCACTAAATCCTAGTGACAACTTAGATTTGTCAGGACGTGCAAGAATGGTGTGCAAACCCGCTAAAACTTTTTCTTCATTTAAATCTATTAGCTCAATAGATTTCCCCACATCTGCATAGTCCTCTGAAGCATCGGCAATAACTAAATCGCCTTCTTTGCAATAACTCTCTTTTGAAATTTTTTTCAAGTCTATTTTGCCATTAATAAACGGCACATACTCGGATGTGATATTAAAATGCGATGAAAACTTTGTATGTATGTCTCCATAGTGTAAATTCCTGACCGAACCTTTTACATAATTCAGATTATCTCTTGAAAAAGAATTTGTCGTTACAAATGAAAAAAGATCAGCGAACTTTTTCTTTTCCCACTCCGGGTACTCCTTGCCTCTCTTATCTTTAAACCGCAGCTTTTTCGAAAAGAGTTCTTGCATTACACCCTTCTTATACTCTTCCAGTCTATCCTTTTGTTGTTTAAGCAGGGCTATCTTTTTATCAATAGCGGTAAAGAAGGAAGCGATTTTTTGTTGTTCGGTTATTGCAGGCATAGCCATTTCTAACAATGATAGCTGGCTTGAATAAAGATGTACAACTGAAATACCCTGAGCTAAATTTGCAATATCTTGCTTCTTCTTATTATTCAGATAATAGGATAAGAAAACTCCATTGCTTTTTGTTTTTAAAATATTTAAGTCACCGCCCAGAGCAATCCCGTCCCGTAAGACACATGAAGCTGTTGCAATATCCAACTGGGTTTCTCCTGATGCGGGTATGATCACATCATTTGCTTCGCTCAAAACAAGTCTATCACTGCTGATGTTAGTTTTTGAGAAAACTTCATCAATAGTCTCCCCATATCTTGTATATAGTTCACCATATCTAATGCATTCAAGTTTTCCATTTTCGGCCACATCACTTTTTGAGATACCTTTCCCTTTTGAAAAAGTAGTCATCTCCCCCAACTTCTTCCTCTCCCAATCTCCCTTAAATCCAGGAAAGCGCAATGCGGGTATGTTTGGTTGTTTGCTCATTTGTCTGAATCAGGATTTTGAGGATGATTGGATTTAGCAGATTTCGGATTGTACACTTTTTTAAATTGCAAGCTGGTAGCGCCAAAATTGATGAGGAGCCCTACCGCAAAACCATAGGCCACCACATAGTTCTTGGCCTGTGCCAGGTGCACATCTTCCAGGTTTATCAATGCCTTCAGTTCCACCACCACCTTATTTTCCACTACAAAATCAGCCCGCCGGGTACCTACATTAATATCTTCATAATAAATTGTTTGTTCAGCCTCCCGTACAAACTGGAGCCCCACCCTTTCCAGCTCTATGGCAAGGCAGCGCTGGTATATCACTTCCTGGAAGCCATTGCCCAATGTGCGGTGCACTTTCATCGCACAGCCATTTATCCTATACGTTATCTCATCAATAGTTTCCATAGTAGTATCCCCTGTATTCTCTGTATTAAATGTATTATGCTGCTAATCCTACCATCAAAAAATCCTGATCTGTATTATCCTCAAAATCTTATAATCCTTAAATCCTGATTCAGACAATTAAAAAGGCGCCTCAATCCCCAACTCCTTACAAAATGCCGCAATAGTTTTATCCGTAGCCTTCATCTCTGTTTCCAGGCGTTTCAGCTCTTTGGCCACTGCATTTATATTAATGCTTTCTTCCGCTTCAAAGGTGTCCACATAGCGGGGTATGTTCAGGTTGTACTCATTGGCCTTTATATCCTTCAGCAATATTTTTTTGCTGTACTTCTCCGTCTCCTTCCGGTTACGATAGGTGTCAATGATCTTATCAATATCTTTTTGCCGCAGAAAGTTTTGGGTCTTTACCTTTTCAAAATCACGGCTGGCATCTATGAACAGGATATGTTCGGGGTGTTCCCGGCATATCTTAAATACCAGTATGCAGGTGGGTATGCCCGTGCCGTAAAAGATATTGGCGGGCAGGCCAATCACCGCGTCGAGATAATTCTTGTCTTCTATTAAATACTTTCTTATATGCTGTTCTGCCCCGCCCCGGAACAGTGCGCCATGCGGCAATACCATTGCCATAGTGCCATTCTCCGCCAGGTGATAGATCATGTGTTGTACAAAGGCAAAGTCGGCTTTGCTGGCCGGCGCCAATTTTCCATACTGGCTAAAGCGGTCGTCGCTCAGGTGCAGGGGGCTGGCACTCCATTGGGCGCTAAAAGGGGGATTGGCCACTATGGCTTCAAACTGCAGGTGTGTATGCTGCGGATGCTCCAGGGTATCTTCCTGCTTGATGTCGAACTGGCGGTAATGCAGTCCGTGCAGGATCATGTTCATCCGGGCCAGGTTGTAAGTGGTGCGGTTCAGTTCCTGCCCGTAAAAATTGGTTACTTCTTTTACTTCCCTTGCCACCCGCAACAATAAGGAGCCGGAGCCACAGGCAGGGTCGTACACAGATTTCAGTTTCTTCTTTCCGGTGGCTACTATTTTGGCCAGCACTTTAC
>CALSAT010000100.1:0-10239 GCA_943372905.1 Bacteroides fragilis
TTGATCACCACATTTTCAAGAACTGGTTTCCTGTACTTTACTAATAGCAGAACCGTTATCGCCAGCACAAAAGCCATTCCTGCATAAGCATACCGGAACTTATAAATGAGTATCAGTCCTATAAGCAGCAGGGCTGCTAAACCTAATAATACCGATTGAATCAATTGTAAATTCCTGATCACTTTTGTTTTATCCCTTACAGAATACAAATACGCTGCTGTCAAAATTGCAAAATGCGGAAAAACAATAATTATATAATGTGGTAATTGAAAACTGGAAAGGCTGAAAAGTAAGAAAGTAATGGCTGCACTGCCATAAAGTATCCATTGCAATTTAGGTACAAAGAAATTTCGGTTGAATTGCTTAAACACAGCTATTGAAAACAATATTGACCATGGAATGAATGCCCATATTGTAGTATGGAAAAAGAAGGAATAATCACCTTTTCCTTTTATTGGACCTGAATTAAAGAAGCGGCCAAATTGACTATCCCAAAAGAAAAAACGTATGCCAGAAACGTTCGTTTTTCCAAAAATTATTTTCTCCGGGTGCATATCAAACTGAATATACAGGCAATACAACTCTGGCAGAATGAATATAAACGCAAATAACAGCAGCAGCCACCATTTATAATTGAAAAAATGTTTCCACTCTTTTTTGAATAACCAGTAGAGCACAAAGCCTCCGCCAATTGTAAAGGTGACGAATATCCCTTTTGTCATAATTGCACAGGCCATCCATATCGCTGCAAGTAACACTTCAACCATTCGGCCATTCTTATCTGCCATATACATATAGTATGTACTGCCTGCTATACAACAGGTAAGATAGGGCTCGGCCCTTACATCAAAATTGGATATCACAACATGCAGAGCCGTGGCATAAATGATAACAGCTATCTGTGCTACTGCTTTGCCAAATAAGGAGCAGGAAAGTAGCCAGGTGAATCGTATGCTGCACAGCCAAAATAAAAATGCTGGTAGTTTGTAAGCAAAGGCATTTATACCAAACAGCTTAAAGCTGGCTGCTGCCATCCAAAATGGAAAGTGCGGTTTATCCAGCCAGTCATACCCATCACCGTATAAATTAATCCAATCATTAGTAATAGCCATTCGTTTGGCGATACCGGCGTACAGAGCCGCATCCGGCTCTATTATTTCGCTGAAGAGGCCTGTTGCATTTACACCGATGGCGAGAAAAAGCAAAAAATAAAACAGCCTGTCAGAAATTTTATCCTTGCTTCCTATTGTCGTGTAGGTTATTGTCATTGCGTTGGGCAAAGCTAATAGTCCGTGCTGAAATAATAATTATCTTGCTAAAGATTAAAAAATACTTCATTATGGATCAGACTACTCTTGGCATTGGCACCCGCCTGCAGCACACTTTATACGGGCCCGGGGTCATCGTGGGTATCAAATATGCGACCTACATCATTTCCTTTATCAATCACGGTGTCAAAGAAATTGAAAAGATTGATGATAAATTGGATGAGATCATTCCGGAAAATGTAAGCCCTGAGATTGAAACAACCAGCGAAGTGGAAAAGTCATTGCTCAGGATATTGCGCCTGTGGGGTGGCCTTACTGAAAATGTACCCCTCGGCGACAAGTGGACCAAAGGAATCATGTTGCTTCAACCTGCAGATAAAAGTTTAAAGCCCAAAGAAATCCCAATCGATGATTTCTTTCATAAGATAGTAATGCTTCGGGACAGATTGAGAGTGCTGGAACAAAACATCAACAGCAATAAAACCCTGAGTGATGAGGAGAAAGTAAATATTCAGCAATATATCACCCGGTGTTACGGCTCACTCACCACTTTTAATGTTTTATTCAAAAACAAAGAGCAATGGTTTGTGGGAGAAAAGGGAAGTAAGGATGATTAAAAAGGGGATAGCGCAATTGCTTTACCCCCTTTAACTATTAACCATCAACCTTTGAACAGCCTTTAATATTTTATTATTGCTTACGTGGGCAGGTATTCATTCCCACGAGAGTATATAGTGGACAAAAGCTTACCAGGCTGGTGAGTACAAACACCCCACCCAGAATAACAAGAATCAGTCCCAGTGTGCCGGTAACGGTGCCACTGAAATAAAGAAATGCAAATACAGCCGCTAATAATACCCTGATGATACGATCGGCGTTCCCCATGTTAGGTTTCATAATTAAATAGTTTGATGAATTAAAAGAGTTTCAGAACCAGAACGATACCAGCTATAATGCTTGCGCAAATGATGCAAACTAAAACCAGTCTGGCACCTTTGTTTTTCATTCTACCGGTTTAATGATGTAAAAATACCTTGCAGCGGTGGTGCGGGCTGGTGACCACAGTCACCAATCTACGTGATTTCTATTCCCTCGGGCAATTGACGAACTTTCCCCTCCTGCTCCAGGCGTTTGAGCACCCTGGTCACTACTTCTCTGGCTGTACCCATTTCTGCCGCTATCTGTTTATGACGGATGAAGAGTACCTTTTCTCCTTTCAGCTTGCTTTTTTCCAACAGGTAGCTATAAAGCCGGTGGTCCATGCGACCAAAAAGTAGAGAGTTAATGGTATCCAGCATCTCTGTGTACCTCAAATTATATTGCTGGTAAAAAAGGTCGTTGATCGCAGGGTATTTTTTTACCCATTTATTCAGTTTATCCGTAGGTAATAATAGCAAGAGAGAATCTTCTTCGGTGATCGCAAAGATCCGGCTGGGGCTATTGGATAATCCGGCTGAAAATGACATAATGCAGCTTTGTGTAGACCCAATATAATAGAGCAGCAGTTCCTTTTCCTCGTAGCGTGTAAACACTTTTACCAGGCCCTCCAGCACTATCGGCAACACTTTTACATATTGCCCTTCCCGCAAAATCTCAGCTCCTGCCGGCACCTCTTTGATCTGGGCCTGTACTGCAATTTCAGCTAACAATTCCTCTGAAAAACCGGGTAGATATTTTTTTATCTCAGACTGATCAAGCGGCATGGTATTGGTCTTTAGTCACATTAAAACTACCAATTCTTTTCATCTTTCGTAATCTGTATACATGATGATTAACAGATGCATCTTTTAATATTCAGTAACTTAAGGGCATGAAATGTATATTACTTCTTTTAATATTGCCGTCTTTTGCACTGGCGCAGGATTGCGACATCCTCATTACCAATGGAAAAATCATAGACGGCACAGGCAATAACTGGTATTATGGCAATGTGGCTGTCAAAAATGGAAAGATTATTGCCATTGGCAGAGAGGTAAATTATATTGCTAAAAAAATAATTGATGCCAAAGGGCTTATAGTAGCCCCCGGCTTTATTGATGTACATACACACCTTGAGGGCGACGAGGCCAGGGACCCAAATGCTACCAACTTCATTCTGGATGGAGTGACAACCTGTATTACCGGCAACTGTGGCTCTTCTGAAACAGATATTCACAAATACCTGCGTTACATCGATTCGCTGAAGCTGTCTATCAATGTGGCTTCGTTAATAGGTCACAATGATGTGCGAAAGGCTGTCATGGGCCGTGCCAACCGGGATGCCACAGTGGATGAAATGAAACAAATGGAAGCCATCGTTGACAAAGCCATGCGTGACGGGGCCGTTGGTCTTTCAACTGGTCTTATATACATACCAGGTGCATATACTAAAACACCTGAGATCGTGGCCCTTGCAAAAATTGCTTCAAAATATAATGGTGTTTATGCCAGTCATATGCGGGACGAAGGCGACAGTGTTACCCAGGCTATTAATGAAGCACTTACTATTGGCTGGGAAGCAAAACTGCCGGTGCAGATATCGCATTTCAAATTGAGTGGTCAGCAGAACTGGGGGAGAAGCAAAATAACTGTGCCCATGATCGAAGCTGCCCGGCGAGATGGTATTGATGTCACCATTGACCAATATCCTTATACTGCCAGCAGTACCTCTATCAGTACTTTAATACCCGATGAGATCTTGGCTGACGGACAGGATTCCATTAAATCAAGATTGCAACATCCTGAAATCAAAAAGCAGGTCATCAATTACATTCAGGAACGGCTCAAAAAAAGAAAACTGAAACATCTTAGTTATGCAGTCGTGGCTTATTATGCCCCGGATACTTCTTATAACGGCAAAAGCATCGAACAGATCAACCTGATGAAAGGGAGAAAGCATAAATCGAGAGAAGAAGCATTGACCGTGATCGAGATTATGATAAATGGTGGCGCCAGTGCTGTCTTTCATGGCATGGGTGAAGAGGATGTAAAGCGCATTATGCAATATCCGTTCAACATGTTTGCCAGCGATGCCACGATAAGGACTTTTGGCTTTGGCTCGCCGCACCCAAGAGGTTATGGCACTAATGCAAGGGTTTTATCAAAATATGTACGGGAAGAAAAAGTGCTCTCTCTCGAAGAAGCTATTCGCCGGATGACCTCTTTACCTGCTCTCAAGTTTCAATTGAAAGACCGCGGCCTGCTGAGAGAGGGATATGTCGCAGACATAATCATCTTTGATGAAAAAGAAGTAAAAGATCTTTCTACGTTTGAAAAACCTCATGCCTATTCCAAAGGTTTTCATTTTATAATAGTGAATGGTGTACTGACAGTAGAGAATGAAAAGCATTTGGGAATAAGAGCGGGCAAAGCGTTGTTTGGTGCAGGTGTTAAATAAGGGTTATCCTTTTTGTTCAGCTATTGTTTCTTCCATAAGTCTCTAACATATTACGTGTGAGCTAATATCAGCAACTTCTGATACTCCGGAAGTCTAAGCCCTGCCTTGCCGAATTCGGTTATATTTTATTCAACCGAACTCTAAATGACATTTCCCTGAACATACTCATTGATTTTATAATCACCAGCCACCGCCGCCACCGCCGCCACCACCACCGCCGCTGCTACCTCCGCCAAAAGAGGAGCCCCCGCCTGATGAACTGGAAGGCGGAGAACTGGCTGATGAAATTGCCCCGCTGAAGGAAGATGCAAATGACGAACTGAAGCTATTGCTGTCTCTGCTGAAACTTTGTGAAAATGAAGATGTCGCATTCCCGTCGAGGTATGCACTATTGATAATATTCTCGAATTTTTCACCCCATTCCACCTCGCAACCCAGGGCAATAGCAAAAGGCAAATATTTTTCAAATAGCTCTAATGATTTTTCGGGCGGGTTCATCATGTCAAACCTTTTTTCATCCGCTGTAGCAAGGAACATTCGGAACCCCTCTATCTTATCCATCAACTTTCGTCCATCCGGGCTGTAAGCAGCCAGTAATCTTGAAAATATTTTTAAACCCTGCGCACAAAGTATCCAGCCCGCAATAAAATAGCCGATCTGCCAGAAGCTTTTCACCCGAAATGCTTTTACCATGCCATCAAAAAAAGCCCAACCACCCGCAGCAATAGATACCAGTATAGGAAGCGTAGTGTAAGAACTGTTTAAGGTAAACAAACCCCGGTATCCTTTTTTAAACCCACCATCCTTGTTCTTATAAGTCTTCTCACAAAATTTTTCAATCGCTTCGTTCAGGCTGCCCAGTTCACTATTATACTTTCCCTTTTCTATACTGGTACCCACCAGATCTTCTATATCACTTACAAAATCCTGGTAGTGGGTCATAGGTGCTTTACCGGGCTTATCACTTTCCCGGATATTGTATTCGTTATGTTTAAAGATCCAGCCTTCCCGTTCCACTTCTATCTTAATCCTGTTGCGTACCGCTGCATCTACAATCATAGCGGCTGTTAGCCGACGATTGTATTTTTGAAAATAAATGTACCCCAGTGCAGCGGGTGAATAACCAGTTGGTGGTTCAAAGAGTGGGTAAACGGTTCCTTTATCTGGATCACGGCCATGCTTCCACCAGAAAATAAAACAGAAGATTGCGCTAAATACAGCAGCAAGCGGTAAAAAGAAAACTATCTTATTATTCCATACCCAATATTTTATTCGTTGCCATCCGCCTGAATGTGCAATAAATCCTTTGGGCCATGAAACGGCTACTGTAATTCCCTGGTTGGGCAGGAGAGGCTTAGTCGTTTTAAAAATAACAATTGTACTGTCTCCGCTTTTTGTACTAGAGTAAATACAATCCTCATTATTGGCTCCCTGCGGGCCCGTGTAGCATTTACTCGATAAAGGAATAGGTCCTTTGGGTAAAATGACAGTACATTTGGCAGAGTCAATCCTGAATGACCAGCTATTGCCCGTCACATTCCAGTACAACTCATCGTACTCTTTCAAGCTTTTTAATTGGTGGTCAGTTTCATACACAATAGTATAAGTATATCCACCATTGGCCAGGTAGGTGTTGCTGTTACCTATATACACCACAATGCCGTTCTTCTCTTTTTTGGTGTGATAACTTTCTTTTTTCCCATCCTTCAGCACTTCTTTTAAGGTAAAGGTGGTGTTTTGAAAAAGTTTGTATTTGTTAATATAATATATTGGAAATGTTCTAACGATACCCCTTTTGATCTCATTATTCATCGAACCAGCCGGTATCAGGGATTTATCATTACCATAAACGGAACTGGGGCGACCATCGCCGTTAAAGACAGTGATCTTTTCTGTAACAGTAAGCTTACCATCATCACGAACCCGTACGGTACTATTGTAATGTGTAATACGGTCGCTCATGTTAAAAGATAAATACCCGGATAAGCCTGGTGTTTTCGTTAAGGTCTTTTGCAATTGTACCCGCAATGCGCTGATGTATTGTCTCCTGTTATCTTCAAACTGTGGAGAATTCTTCTCCGGAATAGTTTTTTTTGCCTGTTTGCTTTCTATTTCTTTAAAAGACTGTACGATACCGGCTTTGCTTGCATTTATCAACAATCCTTTTATACCCGGATACTTTTTTTCAAATAATTCCTGCGGAATGAGGTTGTCTTTGAAAATAATACCAGAAATATCATGCATCAGCGAATCCATTTCTATATCTGAAAAATATTTTTCACTTACCGGGGTATAGAAATAAACCGGTTGTTTTTTCTTTTGCCCTGCTGCAGAAAAAACAAAAAAAGATAATAAAAAAAGGGTGACGCTATGTTTCATGCAAATCAGGATGCGGTTTACATACAGCCGTGTCTTATTCGAATTTAACCTTGGGAGCTACTTTAGCTTCAGCGTCTTCTGCAAAGAAAACAGCAGGTTTATAGCCAAATATCCCGGCCACAATATTTTTGGGAAATACGGCCAGGCTTTGGTTGTATTCCCTCACGGTGCCATTGTAATAGCGGCGGGAGTCGTTAATTTTTTCTTCAATCCGGGCCAGTTGTGACATCAGTTCCTGGAATTGTGTATCCGCTTTTAGTTCGGGGTAGCTCTCGGTAAGGGAAAGCATATTCAGCAGGGCCTGGTTCAATCCTTTATTAGCCGCACTCTGTTCGTCCACTGTTGTGGCCGCAGCGCTTTGGTTGCGCCATTTTATCACTTCTATTAAGGTGTTATTTTCATGACCGGCATATCCTTTCACGGTTTCCACCAGGTTTGGTATCAGGTCATTTCTTTCCTGCAGGCAAGCTCCTACGCCGCTGGCACCTTCCTGTGTAAGGATTCGTTCTTTAGCCAATTCATTAAAAATGGAAATTAGGGCGATAATAATAATGAGTGCTGCAACGCCTATGGCGATGAGGACAATGGTTGAGGTTGACATGGTTTAATGGTTGGTTCTACAATCAGTTCTGAAGTGAATATAAATATTCTTTTCTGAAAACAGTGGGGAAGTGGTTTATAAATCTGCTTTACAAAAAGTTGTTCTTGTACAAATGGACGCTCATTAAAGCCGGTCACTACTATTTATTCTGAAACTTTTTGATGAGCTCTGATAAACGGGGAAAATATTGATCCACATCAAAGTCTGCTGTCGTATTGACTTTTTTGAGCGCAAATGAGCCAGAAGCCCGATCGAAGGCTTGCGGGTTTTCAGGTACTTCAAACCACTTACCTCTCAGGAATTCTTCATCCCCCTCTTTAGAATAATAGACCTGCAAAAAATTGAGCGCTGTACACACATCAAGCGGTATCTTATTATGTTCAATGATGCCATCCTGGTAAATGAGTATTACCTTGTTATCTTTCTCGCTCAGCTTGCTGATGAGTTTACCGGCACAATCGCAGGAGTCAAGTGTTGAAAAATCGCCGTTTGCATAAATACCCCAGACTACATTCCCTTCTTGTCTGAAGTGAACCGTAAAGCGTATTATCCTTTCTGGCTGAAGAGTACTCAACGTCATAGTGCCAGTCCATTTACCGGCAATATTTTCATTTTGTGAAAACCCGAAAATGGCAGTTAGCCAAAAAAACAGGAAAAGGAATTGTTTTTTCATGCTTAAGTAAAGTTGCTTTTATCAAAGGATAAAACAGTAACAGGAAGTTAATAATTTATCAGCTTTTGCACCATCTCGTCCAGCCTGGCCTTTGCCAAAAAGTTTTGTTCCAGCTCAATGCTGAAAGGCACGGGTGTATCCAGTGAAGCACAACGCATCACAGGCGCATCCAGAAAGCCGAAACAATGTTCTGCGATCCATGCGGCTATTTCCCCGCCAATACCGCCAATCAATGTGTCTTCATGCAATAATAAAACCCTTCCTGTTCGTTGTACGGCCTCCCGGATGGCTAAGTAATCGAGCGGCAGTAGTGTTCTTAGATCTAATATGTCTATAGAAATCTCCGGATGTTCAGCCGCATAGTCTTCCGCCCAATGCACCCCGGCACCGTATGTAATAATAGAAAGTTCATCTCCTTCTCTTACATGCCTGGCTTTGCCAATTTCTATTTCATAATATTCAGACGGCACAGCCCCGCTTACCGAGCGGTATAGCGCCTTATGCTCAAAAAACAAAACCGGGTTTGGGTCATTGATAGCCGCTATTAATAATCCCTTGGCATCCGCCGGTGTACTTGGATATACCACTTTCAGCCCGGGAGTGTGTACAAACCAAGCCTCATTACTTTGCGAGTGAAAGGGGCCGGCTCCCACGCCACCACCTGTCGGCATCCGTATCACCACATCAGCATGTTGGCCCCATCGGTAGTGTATCTTGGCCAGGTTATTTATTATTTGATTAAATCCTACCGTTACAAAATCGGCAAACTGCATTTCCATCATGCTCTTATATCCTTCCAGGGAGAGGCCGAGTGCGGCGCCCACTATTGCACTTTCGCAAAGCGGCGTATTTCTCACCCTTGCTTTGCCAAATTCACTTACAAACCCTTCGGTTATCTTAAATGCTCCACCATACTCTGCAATATCCTGCCCCATAAGGATGAGGTTGGAATGTTGCTGCATACTTTGTTGCAGCCCCTGTTTTATAGCATCTATTAACCGAAGATCAGAGGCTGGAATTTCGAGGTTGGAATTAACTCTTGAATTATCAACGACAGTAATTTGTTTTCCATAACCTGAAGTCTTCTCAGCATATACATCTCCCAGCTCTGTTTCCGTATCTGCCACCACTGGTTTTGTATTGGCCCCAATGGCAAGTTCCTTTTCAATTTTTTCTTTGAATTCATCCCGTATTTCAGCTATAGCTGTTTCTGTCAGCACATGGCTGTCTATTAAAAACTGCTCATAGTTCCTGATCGGGTCTTTCATTTCCCACAGTTTGAACAGGTCCTGTGGTACATACTTGGTGCCGCTGGCTTCTTCATGGCCCCGCATGCGGAAGGTGAGACATTCTACCAGGTAGGGTTTTTGGTTTTTGATACAATACTCTCTTATTCCTTTTATCGTATCATACACTGCCAGTATGTTGTTACCATCTATTTGAACACCTTCCATACCGTAGCCTTTGGCCTTATCTATCAGGCTGATGCAACGGTATTGTTCATTGGTCGGAGTGCTTAACCCGTATCCATTGTTTTCTATAATAAATATAACGGGAAGGTCCCACACGGCTGCTGTATTCAATGCTTCATGAAAATCTCCTTCGCTGGTGCCTCCATCGCCTGTGAAGGCCAATGATACTTTTTGTTCTTTTTTTAATTTATGGGCCAATGCTACCCCATCCGCAATGGCCAATTGTGGACCGAGATGAGAGATCATTCCGCAGATATGATGTTCTTTATTGCCAAAATGAAAACTTCTTTCCCTTCCCTTACTGTATCCCTCCTGCGCACCCTGCCACTGCATAAAGAGTTTGTGAAGCGGCATCTGCCGGGTGGTAAATACTCCAAGATTACGATGTAAAGGCATCATCCACTCATCTTCGTGCAGGGCCAGGGTGGCCCCTACAGAAATGGCTTCCTGCCCGATACCGCTGAACCATT